>NZ_JBHFHM010000015.1:0-47156 GCF_041927815.1 Paracoccus zhouxuedongae | reverse complement strand
AGGTTGCTCATGATCCAGTCTCCTTGCGGAGCGTGAATCAGGCCGCATCCAAAAGATCAATGGGTCCTGACCCTAGGACCAAGGCGACAAGGCGAGGACAAGAAGCCCGTGACCGACCCCCTGCCCCTTTTGCGCCGGACTCTGCGCACCATTGACCTGGCCCGGCACTGCCCCGGCGCGGGGTTGGCGGGGCATGTGATGGATGTGCTGCCGATTGGCGCCGGGCTGGCGCGGATTTACCTGAACCCCGGCTTTGCGGCGGAGGCCATGCCCGCCGCCGGCGCCGGCGATGTGGTCGCCGCGCGCATGATTGCCGGATCGCCCGCCATCGACCTGCGCATCGCGCCGGGCGCGGATCACGTCACCCTGCCCGGCTGTGATGCGCCGCTGCCCATCACCGCGGGTGAAGGCGCGCTGTTTGCCGGGCGCAACGTGTTGATCGGGCATTGCAATGACGAACCGCCCGCTGTGATCCGCGATTGGCTGCTGTGGCACCGCGATCACCACCGGGCCGAGGGCGCGGTCATCATCGACCGCTCGCCCCCCGGTGGCACCGATGCCCTGACCGCGGCGCTTGCGCCCCTGTGGTCGCAGGCCATCGCAGATGATCCCTCGGTCGCCGATATGCGGGTGGTGCTGGTCGATTGCGACCTGCCCCTGGGCCTGCCCGGCCACGGACCCGAGGCGCATCCGATCTATGCCCCCGACGCGCCCGGCAAGGACCGCATGACTGCGCCCGACCCGCAGCCCTGGCGCGCGCGGCTGGCCTATCCCTTGCTGTTCGACCTGATCCGCCATCGCTGGCTGGCCCAGGCCCGCGCCGTCGCAAATCTGGAACTGTTCGACCTGATCCCCGAACCCGCCGACGGCTTTTCGATCTTCGACCGCGCGCATGAGGTGCCGGGCGGCGTCGTGCCCTTGCTGGGCGAACGCGCCTACCCTTGGGGCCTGCGCAAGGGCGCCGATGCCGGTTTCGGTGATCACATCTGCCACCGCTTTGACGGTCGCCCGCATGACTGGCGCTGGTGTGCCGCCCCCGACCGCCTGCCCGAGGGAACGTTCTGGGTGATGCAGCGCATCCTGGGCAGCCGCCCGGTGGTCGCGCCCGAACCGTTCTGGCGCTTCATGGCGATCCGGCATGGCGATGGCGGCAAGGTCAGCCAGATCGTGCCCAAGACCAGCCTGGTGGAATCCCCCGACCTGCTGGCCATCGCCGATGCCTTTGGCGCGCGCCCGCTGCGCCAGCCCGCAGGCGCGCAAGCCGCGCCTGCCCCCGCCCCCGCGCCGCGGGGCAATCGCGTCTGCATCGTCACCACGATGAAGAACGAAGGCCCCTTCATCCTGGAATGGATCGCCTATCACCGCGCCATCGGCGTGCAGGACTTCCTGATCTATACCAACGATTGCACGGACGGCACCGACAGCTTTCTGCAACTGCTGGCCGACAAGGGCATCTGCACCTGGCGCGACAATCCCTATCGTGACAGCGGCATGAAGCCCCAGCACGCCGCCCTGGACGCCGCCAATGACGAGGCCATCGTCAAGGCCGCCGACTGGCTGATCTGCATGGATGTCGATGAATATATCGCCATCCATACCGGCGACGGCACGCTGGCGGCGCTGTTTGATGCGGTGCCTGCGGCCAACATGATCTCGCTGACCTGGCGGCTGTTTGGCAACAACGACATCGACGCATTCACCGATGGTCTGATCACCCAGGACTTCACCCGCTGCGCGCGCGAGTTCGCCAACAAGCCGCATCAGGCCTGGGGCTTCAAGACGCTCTATCGCAACATCGGGCTGTTTCGGAAAATGGGGGTGCATCGGCCCAAGGGACTGCTGCCGTCCTCGGTCGGGCGGATCAACTGGGTCAACGGATCGGGCAAGGCGATGCCGGAAAAGGAATGGCGCACTGCCTGGCGGTCGCATTCGGGAACCTATGGTTATGATCTTGTCTCGCTGAACCATTATGCCGTGCGGTCGACGGAAAGTTTCCTGGTCAAGCGCGACCGGGGCCGGGTGAACCATGTCGAACGCGATCAGGGCATGGCCTATTGGTTCCGCATGAATCACAACGTGGTTCAGGATGCGCGCCTGCACCGGATGCGCCCCGCCATCGAGGCCGAGATGGCGCGGCTGATGGCCGATCCCGACATTGCCGCCGCCCATCACGGCTGCGTGGCCGCCCATGCCGCCAAGATCGCCGAGCTGAAGCAGCAGCCGAAATACGAAGAGTTCCATCAAGAGCTGAACAGCGACCGGATGCGCAAGCTGGCGCGACTGCACGGGCATTTCGGGTCGGGCGTCTATCTGGCCGGACCCGAGGTGATCCCCGATGAGGTGCTGGCCCATGACCCCGAGGACGAGTTCTTCTTTACCGTCGATCATGTCGGGGAGACGCAGCATTGACCGGCCCTGAACGCCCCGACGTCGCCCGCTGGCTGGATGCTGTGGCCGCCCCCGTGACCCGGCTGGGGCTGTGGGGAGCGGGCGATCTGGCCCGCGATCTGGCGCGGGCCGCGCATCGGCGCTGGGGCTGCCGCGTCGATCTGATCGCGCTTGGCCCGGATGCCGCGCCCAGCGATGCCGCCGCCCGCGCCGCCGCCGATGACCGCGCCGCGCTGATCGCCGCCGGCCTGAACGAAGACCAGATCCGCATCGCCCCGCGTCTGGTCGATCTGCGCCCGATGGAGGCCGTGCTGGCCCCCGATGCGGCGCGCGCGGGCGATCCGCGCGTGCTCTTGCGCGCCCTGATCCGGCGCGGGTTGACCGACCGGGGCATCGTGCTGGCCGATCTGCCGCGCGGCGGAGGGATGCTGCCCTGGCTGGCGCAGTTCGGGCAGGCGCGCGCCCATGACGTGCAGGACGGCCCCGGCGGAGCGCGGGTGCTGCTGCGCTTCAACCTGGTGCCGCAGACGCCGGTCGACCGGCTGCGCCAAAGCTGGCGGCAGGGCACCAACAGCCTGACCGGCCCCGACGGTTTCGTGACCGAGGGCGATTGCGGCCATGCCATGCTGCACCGCCCCGGCAACCGCGACACGCTGATCGTCAGCTTCGACAATCTGGATTTCGTGGCCCAGGATCATTCCGAGGCAAAGCCCTGGGGCTATGATTTCGTCACCCGCAACGGCTGGTCGCTGCTGGCCACGATGGCGCCGGGCTGGACGTGGTTCCGGTCGGATTTCGTCAGCCAGTCCTTTGACCGGCTGCGGGATGAGGGGTTCTTTCGGCAATTCGACCGCGTGGTGTTTTACGGCGTGTCGATGGGCGGCTATGGCGCGGCGGCGTTTTCGGCAGCCTGCCCCGGCGCGGATGTGGTGGTGATGAACCCCCAATCCACGCTGGACCGCCGCCTAGTGCCGTTTGAGCGTCGCTATCGCCGCGCCTGGCATCTGGATTTCAGCGGCCCCTATGGCGATGCCGCGCAAGCCAGTGCGACCGCGCGCCGCGTCACGCTGATCCACGACCCGCATGAGCCGCTGGACCGCGCCCATGCCGCCCGCTTCACCGCGCCGAATGTGCAGCATCTGCACGCGCCTTGGCTGGGGCATCGCATGGCCTCGGCAATGGCGGGGATGGGGGTTCTGTCGCAGGTGGTGCGCAGCGCCATTGCCGGGGATATGGATCAGCCGCAGCTCAGCCGGATCCTGCGCGCCCGCCACGCGCTGCCGCGCTTTCAACTTGAACTGATGGACAAGGCCGAGGCCCGCCACCGCCCCGACCTGGCCGCCCGCATCGCCCGCTACGCGCTTGCCCAGGGCGGCGGCGCGCCGTTCCGCAGCCGCCTGGCCCGGTTGGGCGCCCAACCGGCAGCCGAAAAGGACCAAAGCCAATGAAGATTGCCGTTGCCGGTCTGGGCTATGTCGGCCTGTCGAATGCCTGCCTTCTGGCGCAGAACCACAGCGTTGTCGCGCTGGACATCAGCGCCGACCGCGTGGCGATGATCGGGCGCCGCGAAAGCCCGATCGAGGATGCCGAGATCAACGAGTTTCTGGCCAATCGCGATCTGGACCTGCGCGCCACGCTGGACCCGGCCGATGCCTTTGTCGGTGCCGATCTGGTGATCGTGGCCACCCCCACAAATTACGACCCGCGCAGCAATCGGTTCGATACCTCCAGCGTCGAAACCGTGCTGGCGCAGGTGCGCGATCTGGCACCGGGCGCGCTCGCGGTCGTGAAATCCACCGTGCCGGTCGGCTTTGTCACCCGCATCCGTGCCGAACTGATGTGGGACAATGTGATCTTCAGCCCCGAGTTCCTGCGCGAAGGCCGCGCGCTGTGGGACAACCTGCACCCCTCGCGCATCGTGGTGGGGGAAAAGTCCGACCGGGCGCGGGCCTTTGCCGATCTGATGGTGGAAGGCGCCATCCGCAAGGACATGCCGGTTCTGTTCTGCGGCCCGGTCGAGGCCGAGGCGATCAAGCTGTTTTCCAACACCTATCTGGCGCTGCGCGTGGCCTATTTCAACGAGTTGGACAGCTATGCCATCGCCCACGGCCTGAACCCGCGCGAGATTGTCGATGGCGTCTGCCTGGACCCGCGCATCGGCGATCACTACAACAACCCCAGCTTTGGTTACGGCGGCTATTGCCTGCCCAAGGACACCAAGCAGTTGCTGGCCAATTACGATCAGGTGCCGCAGAACCTGATCTCGGCCATCGTGGAATCGAACCGCACCCGCAAGGATTTCCTCAGCGATCAGATCGTGGCCCGCAATCCGCGCGTGGTCGGCGTCTACCGGCTGGTGATGAAGGCCGGGTCCGACAATTTCCGCGACAGCTCGATCCAGGGGATCATGAAGCGGATCAAGGCCAAGGGGATCGAGGTGATCGTCTATGAACCGGTGCTGAAGGACGATCTGTTCTTCAACAGTCGCGTGATCCGCGATCTGGACGCCTTCAAGGCCGAGGCCGACCTGATCCTGGCCAACCGCCAGACCGCCGATCTGGCCGATGTCGCGGCCAAGGTTTACACACGTGATTTGTTTGGGGTGGATTGATGATGACAGGTGCCGCGCGCGATAACGACCAGCAGGCGGAGGACGGCTGCACCAATGACGAGGTCGAGGCCGAGGAGAGCGCAATCGTGCGCGGCCAGCGCATCATCCCGCTTCGGGCCTTGCAGCGCGCCATGCCCTATTCGCGCAACGCGCGGCGGCGCGGCAGCCAGTTGTTGCCTGTGCTGCGGCGGCAATTGCTGAAAGACCCCATCGACACGATCGACGAGGTCGAGTTTCGCGTGGCGCGCTGCATCGCCATTCAGGCCGGCACCACCGACGTGCCGCGCACGATGAAGGTGGCCAACGCCCTGTCGGCCCGGTTCGGAAAGGAGATGGTGCAGGGGCCGCTGGCGCAGGCTCTGGTCCATCTGCGCGATGTGGACAAGGCCCGGCAACTTGCGATCCGCAACGCCAGTGCAGACTCCGATTCAGTTGAAGGCGAAGAGCATCTGGCGCGGCTGGCGATGCTGGACGGCGACCCCGCCGCCGGACTGCTGGGCTATCGCCACACGCTTAAGGCCGCCTGCTCGGCGGGCGACACGCGGGTGGTGCGCCGCTGCATCGACATCTTGATCGAAGGGGGGGAGTTCGACTGGCTGCGCCAGCACGCCCCCGCCGATCTGCTGGCCCAATCGCGGCTGGCGCAGTCCGAGGCCCTGGCCGCGCCCGATGGCACACTACCGATCCTTTGCCTGAACCTTGACAAGGATGCCAACCGCTATGAAACGACCGCCGCCATGCTGGGCGGTGGCGGCACGCTGGATCGGGTGCCCGGCGTGCTCGGCTCGCTGCTGCCCGTCTCGCAGCGCCGCCGCCTGCTGGGCGATGCAGAGGTCGTCATGAGCGCGGCCGAGATCGGTTGCGCCCTGAGCCATGTTGCAGCCTGGGAACGGGTCGCCGCCCGCGCCGATGACGATTACGCCGTGGTGGTCGAGGATGACGCGCGCTTCATCTATGGTCCCGGTCGCGGCACGGTCGAACTGCTGGCGGCGGCCCGCGCCGCGCAGGCCGATCTGGTGTTCGTCAACTGGCGCGCCTGCCTGGCCGCGATCCGCCAGCAGCCGCTGGCCGCGGGCGCGCCGCCCGCGTTGTTCCCGGTCGACGGCGCCTTCGCCCCCGAGACCATGATGACCAACCCCGGCTGGGGTGGCGACGGCTATCTGATCAGCGGGCGCGGCGCGCGGGCCCTTGTCGAGGCCTGGCGTGAGACCGGCCTTCTGGGCGCCCTCGATTGGCAGATGTGCCTGATGTGTCTGGCCCGCCTGCCCGAGGCCATGCGCATCAGCCACACCGCCATGGTCTTCGACGCCCTGACCCGGCGCGGCACCTGGCCGGTCTTGCCGGGCTTCACCACCAATCTGCCGATCATCCACACCCGCGATTTCGGCTTCAGCGCGATCAACGCTGGCTGACCAAGGCACAAGGAAAGACGCCATGACCCGACCCATCCTTGTCACCGGAAGCGCCGGTTTCATCGGCTTTCACCTGTGCCGCCTGCTGCTGGCCCAAGGCCACCGCGTCATCGGCATCGACAGCCATAACGATTACTACGACCCCGCGCTGAAAGCCGCGCGTGAGGCGCTGTTGACGGCGGATGGCAACTTCACCGCGATCCATGGCCAGGTCGAGGAACCCGGCCTTTTGATGGATCTGTTTGCGCGCGAACGCCCGCGCGCCGTGGTGCATCTGGCCGCGCAGGCCGGGGTGCGCTATTCGATCGACAACCCACGCGCCTATGTGCAGGCCAACCTTCTGGGCACGTTCGAGCTGCTGGAGGCCGCGCGCGCCCATCAGCCGGACCACCTGCTGATCGCCTCGACCAGCTCGGTCTATGGTGCCAACACCGACATGCCCTATCGGGAGATCGACAAGGTCGACACGCAGATGTCGTTCTATGCCGCGACCAAGAAATCGAATGAGGCGATGGCGCATTCCTATGCGCATCTTTTCGGCATCCCCACCACCATGTTCCGGTTCTTCACCGTCTACGGCCCCTGGGGGCGGCCCGACATGGCGCCCTATCTGTTCACCAGCGCGATCTTTGAGGGGCGGCCGATCAAGGTCTTCAACCACGGCGACATGAAGCGCGACTTCACCTATGTCGAGGATCTGGTGCAGGGGATCGGGCTGCTGATCGGCGCGGTGCCGGTGGTGGGCCAGCCGGTCGCGGGCGACAGCCTGTCGCCGGTCGCGCCGTTCCGGGTGGTCAATATCGGCAACGGCCAGTCGGTGCAGTTGCTGGATTTCATCGCCGCGCTCGAGGCTGCGGCAGGCCGCCCGGCGATCCGCGAGATGCTGCCGATCCAGCCCGGCGACGTGCCGGCCACCTGGGCCGACAACAGCCTGCTGCGGGCGCTGACGGGATACCGGCCGCAGACCTCGGTCAGCGACGGCGCGCGGGCCTTTGTCGAATGGTATCGCAGCTATTACAACGTCGCATGACCCGCGTCCTGTCGATCACCTCGATCCGCAATGAAGGCCCGTTCCTGCTGGAATGGCTGGCCTGGATGCGGATGATCGGGGTGAGCGATTTCGCCATCGCCAGCAACGACTGCCAGGACGGCAGCGATGCGATGCTGGCGGCGCTGGACGCGGCGGGGGTGGTGCATCACCTGCCCCACGAACCCACGCCCGGCAAGTCGATCCAGTGGCAAGCGCTGCAACTGGGCTGGCGGCATCCGGCGCGAAAGGCGGCCGACTGGGTGATGATCTCGGATGTGGATGAGTTTCCGGTGATCCATGCCGGGGCGGGGCATCTGGCCGACCTGTTCGCCGCGATCCCCGACGGCACCGAAGCCGTCGCGATGCCGTGGCGGCTGTTTGGCCATGATGGCCGCCTGACCTTCGAGGACAGCCCCGTCACCGCGCAATTCCTGCGCTCGGCCCCGCCCGATGTGCAACATCCGATCGCCGCGACGTTTTTCAAATCGCTGTTCCGCCCCGCTGCGGTTGCGCGGTTTGGGGTGCATCGCCCGCGCCAGCATCCCGACCGTCCGGCCCCTCTGTGGGTCGATGGCAGCGGCCGGCCCCTGCCCCCGCATATCGCGGGCGACGGCGGGCGGATGTCGCTGCTGGGCACCGGCCCGGCGCGCGATCTGGTCGAGATGCACCATTATTCCACCCGCTCGGCCGAGGCGTTCCTGGTCAAGGCCGCGCGTGGCCTGCCCAATCGCCGCCACAAGGCGGTCGATCTGCACTATTGGATCGAACGCAATTTCAACAGTGTCGAGAACACCGCCGCCCTGCGCCATCAGGACACCCTGGCCCAGGGGATCGCCGCGCTGAAGGCGCTGCCGGGCGTGGCCGATCTGCACGACCGCGCCGTCGCCTGGCACCGCGACCAGATCGCGCAGGCGCTGCGCAGCCCTGACAGCTATCGGCTCTTTGGCGCTTTGTGCCACGCGGCGGGCTCTGCCGTGCTGCCGCCCGCGATGGAACGCCGGCTGCTGATCCTGTTCGGTCAGCTTGACCGCGACGAATGACCCGTCACAGCCACTTCTTCCACTTCAGGAACAGCCAGGTCAGCACCGCCGAAGCCAGCATCGCCCCCAGCGAGGCCGGATAGCCCCAGCTTTCGTGCAGTTCCGGCATGACATCAAAGTTCATCCCGTAGATCGAGGCGATCAGCGTCGGCGGCAGGAACAGCGCCGCGACCACCGACAGGATCCGCACCGTCGCGTTCTGGCGAAGGTTGATCATGCCCATCGTCGCATCGACGACAAGCCCGACACGGGCCGACAGGAAATCGGCGTGAACCTCAAGCGATTGCAGGTCGCGGCTGTGCATCTTGATGGCCTGACGCAGCACATCGGCCTCGGGGCGGTGATCGACATTGGCGCCATAGAACGACAGCGCGCGCGACAGCGACAGGATCGCCAGCCGCACGCGGCTGTTCAGTTCCGATTGCTGCCCGACCAGCCGCAACGCTTGTTGCAGGGTCTGGTCGTTTTCCTTGGAATCGTCGTCGAACACCCGCCGCGCGGTCTGGTCGATGACGCGGCCCGCCCCCTCCAGAAGATCGGCCAGACGCGAGATGATTTCCTCGATCAGGCCCAGAAACAGCCGGTCTCGACTGCCCGAACCGGTGGTCGAGCCTTCGCTGCGGTCGGGGAAGGTGTCGAAGGGGCGCGGCGCGTGGTGGCGCACGGTCACCAGCCGTCCAGGCGCAAGGATGAACGTCACCGGCCCCGAAACTGACACCCCGTCCGGCGTCTGCCCCGGCAGCACCACGGTCAGCACATCGCTGTCTTCCTCGTGGTAAAGCCGGTTGGAAATCTCGATTTCTTCCATGTCCTCAAGGCTGGGGACGTTCACGCCAAGCGCCGCCACCGCCGCGATCTGGACGGGCATCGGGCGGTAAAGGTCGATCCAGATTGCCTGCGACAGATCGGCATCGGGCGGGATCGGCATCAGGCCGCGGGGTGCGGGACGATAGGCGCGCAGCATGGGAAACCTTCGGCGGTGACGGCTTGCCGCAAGGAAGCCTGATCGGCGTGCAGGTGCAACCCCGTTCTGCGCCCCTGCACGCGCTTGATGCGCGGCGGGCCACATATTAGGTTCCAACGATATATCCGCCCGATCACCAAAAGGATCGCCCGATGTCCGCCCAGACCCTGCCGCCCACCCCGCATTGCGCCAGCATTCCCGCCGACGAGATGGTAGAGAACGCCCAGGAGGCCGCGCAATTCCTGAAGGCCTTGGCGCATGAAGGGCGGCTGATGATCCTGTGCCATCTGTCGTCAGGCGAAAAGTCGGTGACGGAACTGGAACATCTGCTGCAATCGCGCCAGGCCGCCGTCAGTCAGCAGCTTGCGCGGCTGCGCGCCGAAGGGCTGGTCGGCTGCCGCCGTGACGGCAAGGCGATCCATTATTCGCTGACCGACCCGCGCACCGCGCGGCTGATTGGCGTGGTCCATGACCTGTTCTGCGGCCCCAAGGGCTAGGCTGGGCCGGGCGGCACCACCCGGCCCGCGGCCCAATCAATGCCCCAGGATCTGCGACAGGAACAGCCGCGAGCGTTCAGACTGCGGGTTGTTGAAGAACTCTTTCGGGGTGTTCTGTTCGACGATCTGGCCCTGATCCATGAACACCACGCGGTTCGCGACCGCCTGGGCAAAGCCCATTTCATGCGTCACGCACAGCATGGTCATGCCTTCCTCGGCCAGGTTGATCATGGTGTCCAGCACCTCCTTGATCATCTCGGGGTCAAGGGCGCTGGTGGGTTCGTCGAACAGCATGATCCGCGGCTTCATGCACAACGCCCGGGCGATGGCCACGCGCTGCTGCTGGCCGCCCGACAACTGGCCGGGGTATTTGTGCGCCTGATCAGGGATCTTGACCTTTTCCAGATAGTGCATCGCGGTGTCGACCGCTTCCTTGCGCGGCACCTTGCGCACCCAGATCGGCGCCAGCGTGCAGTTTTCCAGAATGGTCAGATGCGGGAACAGGTTGAAATGCTGGAACACCATCCCGACTTCCGACCGCACCTTGTCGATATTCTTCAGGTCGCTGGTCAGCTCGATCCCGTCGACGATGATCTGGCCCGACTGGTGTTCCTCAAGCCGGTTGATGCAGCGGATCATCGTCGATTTCCCCGACCCCGAGGGGCCGCAGATGACGATGCGTTCGCCGCGATGCACGGTCATGTTGATGTCGCGCAGGACATGGAACTGACCATACCATTTGTTCATGTTGGTGATCTGGATGGCGACCTCGTCGCTGACGGCCATATGGCTGCGGTCGATCTTTCGGTCGAAATGCGGTTCGGACATGGCGGTTTCCTTAGCGATGGTCGCGCTTGAGCTGGCGTTCCAGATACATGGCGTAACGGGACATGCCAAAGCAGATGAGGAAGAAGATGGCGCCGACAAAGATGAACGGCTCCCAATAGATGCCTTTCCAGGCGAAATCGGCGCGCACGGTATCCGACATCGCCTTCAGCGGGTCGAACAGGCCGACAAAGACCACCAAAGTGGTGTCCTTGAACATGCCGATGAAGGTGCCGACGATGCCGGGGATAGAGATCTTCAGCGCCTGCGGCAGCACGATCAGCCGCTGCGCCTTCAGATAGTCCAGACCCAGGGCATCGGCGGCCTCATATTGGCCGCGCGGCAGGGCAGCCAGGCCGCCCCGGATCACCTCGGCGATATAGGCCGAGGCGAACAGCGTCACCAGGATCATCACCCGCAGGATGATGTCGAAGTTTGTGCCCGGCGGCAGGAAATAGTTCAGCAGCAGCGAGGCGACGAACAGCAGGGTGATCAGCGGCACGCCGCGGATGAACTCGATGAACATCACCGCCAGCGATTTCACCAGGAACATGTCTGACCTGCGAGCAAGCGCCAGGACGATGCCCAAAGGCAGGGACATGACGATGCCGCCGACGCCCAGGGTGATGGCGAGCAGAAAGCCCCCGAACTGGCGCGATTCGACATAGGTCAGATCCAGCGGCAGCGCGTTGCGCAGCGCGGCGGCAACCGGGCCTGCGGCATAGAACCACCAGATCAGCGTGGCCGCGATGCCGACGATGATCGCCAGAAGGCTGCCGGTGCCGACCACCAGCCGGAACGCCAGCCAGCCGACGACAAAGCCCGCCAGCACCGACAGCACCGTCCAGGCGCTGCCGCCCCATTGCAGCCAGATCGCCAGCGCCGGGAACAGAAGCGTAAAGACCAGCGCCCAGTCGGGCCGCAGCAGCGCCAGCAGGCCAAGCGCCGCCATTACCACCGCGCAGGCGATGACGATGGTCATCGGCGTGCCAAGTGCCGCCATCGCCGCCAGCGACATCAACGCGCCCGCGATCACGAGGCCCTGCCGCAGCCGGGCCTTGTCGTAGAACAGCACCGGGGCGATGGCGATGACCAGAAGCCCCCAGACCAGCAGCGGACGCCAGTAAAGCTCGGGCGGGTAAAAGCCGAAGGCGAACTGGTGCCAGCGGGCGCGGATCACCGCCCAACAGGCCCCGGTCGCGCCCTCGCCCCAGCGGTCGGTGATGATCTGGCGGCATTCGGCCAGCGATTCCGCGCGCCAGACGGAATGCGCGAACCAGGGATAGAAATGCGTGACCAGAAACCAGACGATCAGCAGGCCGATCAGCGTCAGCGCCACATTCAGCGGCGTGGCGAACAGGTTTTCACGCAGCCACCGCACCGCACCGCCTTGCCCTGCGGGCGCGGGTTGCTGGGGCATCATCGTGTCGCGGACATAGGCGACGGTATGGGCGTGGGTGTCGCTCATCCTTACCGCTCCTTCAGTTTGACGCGGTTGTTGTAGATGTTCATCACCGCCGAAATGGTCAGGCTGATCGCCAGATAGATCAGCATCATCAGCAGGATGGCCTCCATCTCGCGGCCGGTCTGGTTCAGGGTGATGCCGCCCAGCGTGCCGCGCAGGTCCATGTAACCCACGGCAATGGCCAGCGAACTGTTCTTGGTCAGGTTCAGATACTGGCTGATCAGAGGCGGAATGATGACGCGCAAGGCCTGCGGCAGGATCACCAGCGACATGGTGCGACCGGGGCGCAGGCCCAGGGCAAAGGCCGCCTCGGTCTGGCCGCGCGACACCGCCAGGATGCCGGCGCGCACGATTTCCGCGATGAAGGCGCCGGTATACAGCGACAGCGCCAGCCACAGCACGACAAAGGCGTTCGACACATTGGTGCCGCCGGTAAAGTTGAAGCCGCTGATCGCGGGGGCGTTCAGGTGAAAGCCAAGCGCCAGCAGCACCGCCGTCACCGGCCCAAGGATCGCCAGCGCCGAGGCCCACCAGGTCACCGGGCGGGTGCCGGTCGCGTTCTGGATGCGGGTGGCGCGGGCGCTGATCGCGCGGTGGATCATCCAGCCGCCGATCAGCGCGGCCAGTGCCGCCACCACCGACAGCGAGATCGGCATCAACGGCGTATCGATGGTGCCCAAGGGGCGGTCGAACGACACCGAGGGGATCGCGGTATAGCGGTTCGTCGGCGCGACATGGTCGAACAGGATCATCGAGGCCGCCGCCTCACCCGTCTGCGGGTTCGGGCGATAGGCGTTCGGCGCGGGCATGATGTCGGTAAAGATCGCCAGTGCGACCAGGATCCACAGCAGCAAGGGCACGTTGCGGAACACTTCGACATAGACCGTCATCAGCCGGGCGATCAGCCAGTTCCTCGACAGCCGCAGGACGCCCACCAGAATGCCGATGACCGTGGCCGCGATGCAGCCCAGGAACGAAATCCACAGCGTATTCAGCAGCCCGACCAGCAGCGCGCGGGCATGGGTGCTGTCGTTGGAATAGGGGATCAGCGTCTGGGCGATGTCATAGCCCGCCCGGTTGCCCAGGAAGGAAAAGTTGAAATCCTTGCCCAGCACCCGCAGGTTGGTGATGGTGTTGTCAACCAGCCAGACCAGCCCCATCATCGCCAGGATGAAGACCACGACTTGAATGGTCAGCGATCGGTAGCGGGTGTCATAGATCAGCTGGCTCAGCCGGAAGCCTTGCTCCGGTGCGCCGGTATGGCGTTGCATGGTGCATCCCCTGTCCCCCCAGCCGCGCGGCTTTTACCTTGTCGCGTCGGGCATGGCGCCCCGCCGGGGTTTGTCTGTCATCGTCATGAAAAAGGGGGCGCGGCGAACCGCACCCCCCAAAGCCATCCTTAGCGGAAGGGCATCGCATACATCAGGCCGCCCTGGGTCCATTGCGCGTTCAGGCCACGCGCCAGACCGATCGGGGTCTGTTCGCCGATGGTGGCGGCGAAGATCTCGCCATAGTTGCCGCCAGCGGCAATGGCGCGCTTGGCCCATTGCGCGTCCAGGCCGATCTTGCTGCCCAGATCGTCAGTGGTGCCCAGCAGGCGCTGAACCTCGGGGTTTTCCGAGGATTTCGACAGTTCTTCGATATTGGCCGAGGTCACGCCGTATTCTTCGGCGGCAACCAGCGCATACAGCGTCCAGCGGACGATATCGGCCCAGTTGCTGTCGCCATGGCGAACGGCCGGCCCCAGCGGCTCTTTCGAGATGATCTCGGGCAGGATGATGTGATTGGCCGGATCGGCAAAGGCCGCGCGCGTGGCCGCCAGGCCCGAAGCGTCGGTGGTATAGGCGTCGCAGGCGCCCGCCAGATACTGCTGTTCACCCTCGGCATTGGTGTCGATCGGCACCGGCTGATAGGTCATGTTGTTGGCCTTGAACCAGTCGGCCAGGTTCAGCTCGGTCGTGGTGCCGGTCTGGATGCAGACGGTGGCGCCGTTCAGTTCCTTGGCCGAGGAAATGCCCAGATCCTTGCGGACCATGAAACCTTGGCCGTCGTAATAGTTGACGCCGATGAAATCCAGTTTCAGGTCGGTGTCGCGCAGGAAGGTCCAGGTCGAGTTGCGGGCCAGCACGTCCACTTCGCCCGAGGCCAGCGCGGTAAAGCGGGTCTGGCCGGTGGTCGGGACGTATTTCACCTTGGCCGGGTCGCCCAGCACGGCGGCGGCGACGGCCTTGCAGATGGCGACGTCAAAGCCGGTCCAGTTGCCGTTCGCATCGGGCGCGGCAAAGCCGACCAGGCCGGTGTTCACGCCGCAGTTCAGCATGCCGCGGGCCTTGACGTCGGCCAGCGTATCCGCCGCGGCGGCACCGGCGAACAGACCGACAGCGGTCATGGCGCCGATGAAAATCGACTTGTTCATGTGTCTTCCTCTCCTGTTGCGGGCCTGTTTGGCCAGGCCACGATGTCGGCGCGGGGCCGGTTGTCAGCAGCGGCTGCGCACAGCCGATGACAGGCATGTGAACCCAAGCCCGCGCCAGCGTCAAGCCTTGGCAGGCGGATTGTCCCGTAACAATGCCAAAAGCCGGGCGGCGCGGGCATGGGCGGCGCGCTTGACCTCGGCGGCCTCAACGGCCTCGTCGTCGCGACCCCAGCGTTCGGCCTGCCAATCCTCGTCGATGCGCGACAGATGCCAGGCCTGATCGGCGCCAAGGCGGCCGTCGAACACCGCAAGGCCCAGCACCAGCGATCCGGTCAGCGCCACCAGATCATGCAGCGCCGTCAGATCCCAGGGCGACATGGCCGACAGCCGGGCGGCATAGCCCGCAAGGCTGGCTGGCGGCTGCGCGTGGGGCAGCACGCCCGGCCCCGCGACCAGCGGCAGGCCTTGCGCGGCACACCAGTCCAGCAGCGGGTTCCAGCCCTCATCCTGCCGCGCAATCAATTCCGGCTCGTCGCTGGCGCGGTGGCAGATCAGGTCGGTTTCGGCATAGGCGGCCAGCATCGCCGCGACCTCGGGCGCCTGGATGGTCACCTTGTCGATGGCGGCATTGGCCGCACGGGTCAGCGGCATCGATTCGGGGTCGATGACCTGTTCCTGCGCATCCCATTCGGCGGCGATGGCGGCGGCCAGCGCGCGCGTCGGCACCACCAGCGGGCGCTTGGCCGGGGTCTTGACGGGTCTGCCATCCAGCGCGACGCCAAAGCCCGTGTCCGCCGTGGTCACGCTTGCCTTGGTCCAGAACCGGCGGGCCTTCCATTCGCTGCTCATGCCGTCATCTCCTCGATCCGGGCGGTCAGGGCGGCGAAATCGGCGGCGACGGCCTCGGCCCCTGCCCCGGTCAGCGCGGCGGCATCGTGATAGCCCCAGGCCACGCCCAAGGCGCGCACCCCGGCGGCCCGTCCCATCGCCATGTCATAGCTGGTGTCGCCGATCATCGCCGTGCGCTCAGGCAGCGTGCCGGTTTCCGACAGCGCCGCCCGGATCATCCCCGGATCGGGCTTCGAGGGGTTGGTATCCGCGGTTTGCCGCGTCACGAACAGCCCCTGCCAGCCATGCGCCGCGATCAGGTGGTCCAGACCCCGGCGCGACTTGCCGGTCGCCACCCCAAGGATCACGTCGTCACGCGCCGCCAGCCGCGCCAGCCCTTCGGCCACGCCGGGATAAAGCGGTGCGGGCGCGCTGTCGCGTTCGATGCTGAAATGCGCCTTGTAGGCATCGACCAGCGCGGCCTGGGTGGCGGCATCCTGATCGGCGGCCAGCCGCGCCATCGCCTGCGGCAGCGACAGGCCGATGATCGACCGGGTGGCTGCGGCATCGGGCGGGGCCAGCCCGGCGCCCGCAAAGGCGCGGTTCATCGTGGCCACGATCAGATGCTGGCTGTCGACCAGCGTGCCGTCGACGTCAAACAGGATCAGGAACATCAATCATCCTCGAACGGGTCGATGGGGGCGTCGTTTTCATGCCAGCCCACGGTCTTCCAGGTGCGTGCCATGTGATCGGGCAAGGGCGCGGTGATGGTGATGCGGTCCTTGGTGATCGGGTGATCGAAACTGATCTGGCGGGCGTGCAGATGCAGCTTGCGGCTGATCTCGCCGCCCAGTTGCGCGCCCCAGCCATCGCCCATGTTCACCTGACCCGACCCCCCATATTTGCCGTCACCGACGATGGGATGGCCAAGCTCCGCCATATGGACCCGCAACTGATGGGTGCGCCCGGTGATCGGCACCAGACCGACCCAGGCCGCGCGGGTGCCAAGCGCGTCGATCACCGCGTAATCGGTTGTGGCGCGCTTGGCGTCGGGGTGCTGATCCATCTTGGCGGGGTGGATGGCGATCATCTTTTCGGCATCCCGCCCCGGTGCGCGCTGGATGCCCCAACGCAGCGTGCCCTTGCGCGGGCTGGGCAGGCCCGCGACGGCGGCCCAATAGATCTTGCGCGTGCTGCGTGACCGGAACGCCTCGGACAGCGCCCGCGCCACCCGGTCGGTGCGCGCCAGCAGCAGAACGCCCGATGTGTCCTTGTCCAGCCGATGCACCAGCTTGGGACGTTCCTTGTAGCCGAACATCAGCGCCCCGGTCAGGCCGTCGACATGGCGCAGCCCCTGGCCGCTGCCGCCCTGACTGGGCAGGCCCGCAGGCTTGTTCAGGGCGATGATGTGCTGGTCCTTCCACAGCACGGCGGCCTGGATCATCGCCTCGTCCGACCGGTCGATCCGCGGCTCGGCCTTTGGCGGCGGCGCGTCGGGAAGCGGGGGCACCCGCACTTCGGCCCCCGGCGCCACGCGGTCACTGGCCTTCACGCGGCCGCCATCCACACGCACCTGCCCGGTGCGGCACAGCTTTTCCACCGCGCCCTGCGTCAGTTGCGGAAACTTGCGCTTGAGCCAGCGATCAAGGCGCTGCTCGCCCTCATCCTCGGTCACGCGGATCATTTGCACGCTCATGCGTAATACCCCCGCGCCAGCCACAGGCCGGCGATCAAAGCCCCGATCGACAGGCCAAGACTGCCCGCCACATAAAGCGCCGCCAGCCCCGGCTGGCCGCGTTCCCACAATGCCACCGCATCCAGCGAAAAGGCGGAAAAGGTGGTGAAGCCGCCCAGCACACCGGTCATCAGCAACGGCGCATGGCGCATCGCGCCGCGTTCGGCCAGCACCACGACCAGCACCCCCATCAGCAGCGAGCCGATGACATTCACCGCCAGGGTCGAGGCCGGGAAGCCCGGCCAGCGTCGCCCCAACAGATTGACGCCATGGCGCGCCACCGCCCCCAAAGCGCCGCCAAGCGCCACCTGAACCACCGGATACATCATCGCGCCGTCATGGCCCCCCACGCCGCGCCCGTCAACCATCGCGCTGACGCTTGGCGCGCAGTCCCGCAAACCAGTCGACACGCTTTTTCAGCTCGCGTTCAAAGCCGCGATCGACGGGCAGGTAATAGACGGGGCGCTTCATGCCGTCGGGAAAATAGTGCTGGCCGCTGAAGGCATCCTCGGCGTCGTGATCATAGGCGTAACCCGCGCCATAGCCCTGTTCCTTCATCAGCGCGGTCGGCGCGTTCAGGATATGGGCCGGGGGCATCAGGCTGCCGGTCTTGCGCGCCTCGGCCCGCGCGGCCTTGTAGGCGGCATAGCCCGCGTTGGATTTGGGCGCGAGTGCCAGATAGATCACCGCCTGCGCCAAGGCGAGGTCGCCCTCGGGGCTGCCAAGGCGCTCGAACGTCTCCCAGGCTTGCAGGCAGACGGCCTGGGCCTGCGGATCGGCAAGGCCGATGTCCTCAACCGCCATGCGGGTGATGCGGCGCGCCAGATAGCGGGGGTCTTCGCCGCCCTCAAGCATCCGGCCAAGCCAATACAGCGCGGCATCCGGGTCGGACCCGCGCACCGATTTGTGCAGGGCGGAAATCAGGTTGTAATGTTCATCGCCGGATTTGTCATACTTCGCCGCCCGCCGCATCAGTCGTTTCGACAGCGCGTCCACGTCAAGGTTCTGCGACACCTTCCACGACAGCACCTGTTCGATCAGGTTCAGCGCCGCACGGCCATCGCCATCGGCCATCTCCAGCAGCGCATCGCGGGCCGCACCGGTCAGCGGCAGGGCGCGGCCGGTTTCCTGCTCGGCCCGCTGTGCCAGAAGCTCCATATCAGCCAGCGACAGCCGCGTCAGCACGATCACCTGCGCCCGGCTGAGAAGCGCGGCATTTAGTTCAAATGACGGGTTTTCGGTTGTGGCACCGACCAGCAGGATCGTGCCATCCTCCATATGCGGCAGAAAGGCATCCTGCTGGGCCTTGTTGAAGCGGTGGATTTCATCGACGAACAGCAGCGTCCCGCGCCCCTGGTCACGGCGCAGGCGCGCGGCGTCGAACACCTTGCGCAGCTCGGGCACGCCCGAGAAGATGGCGCTGATCTGGACAAAAGCCAGATCGGTATGGTCGGCCAGCAGGCGGGCAATGGTGGTCTTGCCCACCCCCGGCGGCCCCCACAGGATGATCGACCCCAGCGATCCGGCCGCCAGCATCGCCCCCAGCGGACCGTCATCGCCCAAGGCCTGCTGCTGGCCGATCACCTCGGACAGCGCACGCGGGCGGATGCGGTCGGCCAGGGGCCGATGGGCGGGCGCGGTGTCGCGCCGGGGTTCGGGTGTGTCGAACAGGTCGGCCATGATGGGCACAGCTTACCGCCCCGCGCGCCCTCCGGGAAGGGGCGCGGCAAGACCGCCGAACAGGCAGACCCTGCGGGGGCGGCGCGGCATCAGTGCATCTTGGCGGTCAGGTCGATCGAGACGCATTGATAATCGCCATCGTCGATGAACATCATCCGCCCGATCGCCTCGGCCTTCAGCCCGCAGCGGCCATACCAGCGCGGCCAGTTGCCCGCCGTCAGCGCGATCAGCCGGGTCGCGCCCAATTCGCGCGCCGCCCCGGTCATCGCCTCGACCATCTGGAAATGCACCTTGCGGCGATATTCCTGCGGGATGTCGTGGCTGACAAACACGCGCGAGCTTTCCCAGATATGGGCATCGACCGGCGCCTCGTCATACAGCAGATCCTGCGGGATCGACCCGCCCAGGATGCCCTTTTGCGCATCGCGGATCATGTAGCTATAGACGCCGCAGCGCGCCGTGGTCGGGGTCAGGCGGATGCCTGCCAGCACCCGGCCCAGGTCGTGAATGGCGATCCAGCGGCTTTGCGGGGTGTCATACTGGTCGAACTCCATGCCCATTTCCTCGGGCAGGTCCCAGTTTTTCTGGACGATGAAGCTTTGGCGTCTGGCGCGGAACAGATTGGCGAACAGTTCGCCGTGGTTGTGCAGGTTGGCAAAGGACAGCGTGGTGGTCTGCATGGTCGTTCTCCCGGTTCGCAGAGGCGCCCCCGGTTGCCATGCCTCGGACGACCTATAGCAACCGGTATTCCTTGGCCCGCTGAATGGCCTCGGCGGTGGTCCGGGCCATCAGCCGTTCCCGCGCCGACATCAGCCGGGCCTTGAACGCGCTTTCGGTAATGCCAAGCTTTGCGGCGGCCGCCGCATGCCGGTCGCCCGCGGCGATGCACCGCAGGGCTTCGATCTGAGCCTTGGTCAGGCTCTCCGGCGGCTGCGTCATGTCGTGCAGACGCCGAACCAGGGTCGAGATCTGGGTGATCTCGTCATCGTTGAACTCACGCGAGTCGCTGGCAAAGCTGGCGATGGTGCGAGAGGAAATGGGACCACAAGACACGGTCAGGCCGTATTTCAGACCGAAGGTGGCGGCTGCCCCCAGGATGTTGAACGGATCAGGCAGGGTGAAGTCCGACCAGCGGGTCGCGCCTTCGCTGCCAAAGCCCCAGGCAATCGTCGGGTCGCGCAGGGCATAGGCTTCGCGGGTGTAGTGGTCGCTCCAGGCTTGGGGGTAGGTCTGGAACTGCATCAGCGGCGCAGCGAAGCGGATGTGCAGGCCGATGAAATAGCCCGTCGGGGCCAGGCGGCCCAAGTGACGCAGTTCCTTGTTCAGTTCAGCGTGCACGAACATGACCTTTTAGACAAATTGCCTTAATCTGGAACAACCTTAAATTGAGCCGCAGCTAATGCGTCAAGGGGTGTTCCGCCCTTGACCCAAGGTAAAGCGAGGTGTGCGATGCGAGGAAAGCGGGGCGACGGCATGATGACCACGATGGATGCCGTTCTGTTGCGCCGGGATCTGGCGATGGCCGGTCCGAAGCTGGGACTGACGGGGGGCGATCTGGCCGAAATCGAATCGCGCCTGGCGCTGATCGGGGTGTTGTCCGGGGTCGGCGCTGACTGGGATCAGATGCCGCTGCCCGGCCAGGCACCGTCGCCGCGGGCCGACCAGCCGATGCTGTAAGACACAACCGAAAGCCCGCATCTACCCCCAGCCCCGGTCTCTTGGCCGGGGTTTCGTCTTGCCCGCAGACAGCCTGCGATGACCATGAAAGAGCCGCGGCCAAGATGGGGGTCGGGGCCGGCTGGGATCGGATCCCGCTGCCGGGTCAGCCGCCGTCGCTACGCGCCGATCAACCGATGCTGTAAGGCACGACCGAAAGCCCGCATCTACCCCGCAGCCCCGGTCCCTTGGCCGGGGTTTCGTCTTGCCCGCAGGCAGCCTGCGATGACCATGAAAGAACCGCGGCCAAGATGGGGGGCGGGGCCGGCTGGGATCACATCCCGCTGCCGGGTCAGGCGCCGTCGCTACGCGCCGATCAACCGGTGCTGTAAGGCATAGCTGACAAGCTGTACCTGCTTGCACCCCGGTCCCATGGCCGGGATTTCGTCTTGCCAGCAGGCGGCCTGCAACCGGCATGAAAAAACCCCGGCCAAGGCCGGGGTTCGATCATTCCGGGCGGGCCGGATTATTCTTCAGTCGCCTCGATGGACGATTCGGCCTCAAGACGCGCGCGATCGGCGGCACCTTTGGCGGACAGGTCACGGTCGACGAATTCGACGATCGCCATCGGGGCCATGTCGCCATAGCGGAAGCCGGCCTTCAGGATGCGGACGTAGCCGCCCTGACGGTCCTTGTAGCGCGGGCCAAGGATGTCGAACAGTTTCACAACGTCCTTGTCCTGCTTCAGCGCGGCGGCGGCCTGACGGCGGGCGTGCAGATCGCCGCGCTTGGCCAGGGTGATCAGCTTTTCGATGATCGGGCGCAGTTCCTTGGCTTTCGGCAGCGTGGTCTTGATCTGTTCATGTTCGATCAGCGACCCGCACATGTTCGAAAACAAGGCTTTGCGGTGTTCGTGGGTGCGGTTCAGACGGCGGTAGCCGCGGGCGTGACGCATGATGGTCTCCTATCGTGTTTTGCTTTGTCTGGCCCCCCATGCGTGCGGGGGACTCTCCTTGGGGCGGGATTGCCCGGTCGTTTTGGCGCATCACCACGGATGCACCGGATGTACACAGGCTGTACACAGCCTGTGCACCGATCGTTGACCAGCTCTTAGAACTGGTCCTCGAAACGCTTGGCCAGATCCTCGATGTTCTCCGGCGGCCAGTCCTCGACTTCCATGCCGAGGTGCAGGCCCATGCCGGACAGCACTTCCTTGATCTCGTTCAGCGACTTGCGGCCGAAGTTCGGGGTGCGCAGCATCTCGGCTTCGGTTTTCTGGATCAGGTCGCCGATATAGACGATGTTGTCGTTCTTCAGGCAGTTGGCCGAACGCACCGACAGTTCCAGTTCGTCGACCTTCTTCAGCAGCAGCGGGTTGAACTCCAACCCGTCTTCCGCATCCGACTTCGAGGCCGATTCCGGTTCCTCGAAATTGACGAAGATCGACAGCTGGTCCTGGATGATGCGCGCGGCAAAGGCCACGGCATCCTCAGGGCTGATCGAGCCGTCGGTTTCGACCTTCATCGTCAGCTTGTCGTAATCCAGCACCTGACCTTCGCGGGTCGGCTGGACCTCATAGCTGACGCGCTTGACCGGCGAATAGATCGCGTCGATCGGGATCAGACCGATGGGCGCGTCTTCCGGGCGGTTCTTGTCGGCGGCGACATAGCCCTTGCCGGTGTTGACGGTCAGTTCCATGTAAACCTCGGCGCCGTCATCCAGGTGGCAGATGACGTGATCGCGGTTCAGCACGGTGATGCCGTTGGTTTCCGAAATGTCACCGGCGGTGACGACGCCCGGCCCCTTGGCCGAGATCGACAGCCGCTTCGGACCTTCGACTTCCATCTTCAGGCGCACGCCCTTGAGGTTCAGCACGATGTCGGTGACATCCTCGCGCACCCCGGCGACGCTGGAAAACTCGTGCAGGACATTGTCGATCTGCACGCTGGTGATCGCCGCGCCTTGCAGCGACGACATCATCACGCGGCGCAGCGCGTTGCCCAGCGTCAGGCCGAAGCCCCGCTCCAGCGGTTCGGCGACGACGGTCGCCTGGCGGGCGGCATCGCCACCGGCCCGCACATCAAGCTGTTGCGGCTTGATCAGCTCGGCCCAATTCTTGTGGATCATGAGTTGGCCTCCATTCCAGTTCCCCGCTGATGTCCGCAGCCAAGGAACGCCCGAGGGTCATGCAAAAAGGCCGGGCCGCCCCGAAAGGCGCGGCCCGGTTCGTCTGGGAAATTACACCCGGCGGCGTTTGGGCGGGCGGCAACCGTTATGCGCGATCGGCGTCACGTCGCGGATCGAGGTAATGTTGAAACCCACGGCAGCCAGCGCGCGCAGGGCCGATTCACGACCCGAACCCGGGCCTTGAACTTCGACTTCCAGCGTCTTGACGCCATGTTCCTGGGCCTTGCGGCCAGCATCTTCCGCAGCCATCTGGGCGGCATAGGGGGTCGATTTCCGCGAACCCTTGAAGCCCATCGTGCCCGAGGACGACCAGGCAATCGCATTGCCCTGCACGTCCGAGATCAGGATCTTGGTATTGTTGAACGAGCTGTTCACATGGGCCACGCCCGAGGCGATATTCTTGCGCTCTTTGCGCTTCATGCGAGTTTTATCGCGTGCCATCTGTCCGCCTCCTTATTTCTTCTTGCCAGCGATGGGTTTCGCCGGGCCTTTGCGGGTGCGGGCGTTGGTATGGGTGCGCTGACCGCGCACCGGCAGACCGCGACGGTGACGCAGGCCACGATAGCAGCCCAGGTCCATCAGACGCTTGATGTTCATCTGCGTCTCGCGGCGCAGGTCGCCCTCGACGGTCAGGTTGGCGTCGATGAATTCGCGGATCGACAGCACTTCGGCGTCCGACAGATCATTGACGCGACGGGCGCGGTCGATGCCGACGGCCTCGCAGATCTGTTCGGCAAACAGCGGGCCGATCCCATGGATGTATTGAAGCGCGATCGGAACGCGCTTGGCAGTCGGAATGTTCACACCGGCGATACGAGCCACGTGTCTGTCCTTCTTTGTTGCGGTTCCGTAACCCCAGAACCTTTTTTCACAACGGAAAGCCCGAAAGCCGCACTTTCGGGCCGCATCATCGCGACGGATCATTGAATGGGCGGGAAAACCCTGACGCCGGCGATTCTCATCAAGAGCCGTGCCTTAGGCGGGAATCGGCGCGGGGTCAAGGGGGCGGCGGCGCAAAGCCGCCGATCCCGGCCCTATCCCCGGTCCAGCACCTTGCCGATCGCCGAGGCGACGGCATCCACATCGGCCAGGCCATCAACGCCGTGCAACTGACCCTTGGCATAGTAATAGCCGATCAGCGGCGACGTCTTCTTGTAATATTCCAGCAGCCGGGTTTTCAGGCTGTCCTCGTTGTCGTCGGCGCGGCGTTTCAGATTGGTCGAGCCGCAGGCATCGCAGACCCCCGGTTTGGCGGTCGGGTGGGTCACATCGTGATAGACCTCGCCGCAGTCGCCGCAGGTGTAACGCCCGGTGATGCGCGCGACCAGGGCCGCGTCATCCACCTGCATCTCGATCACCGCGCCCAGCGGCTGACCCTGCGCCGCCAGCAGATCCGCCAGCGCATCGGCCTGGGCCAGGGTGCGCGGGAAACCATCGAAGATGAAGCCGCCGGGGGCGTCCGTCCCCTCCAGCTTTTCGCGGATCAGGCCGATCACGATGTCGTCGCTGACCAGCCCGCCCTTGTCCATCACCTCGGCGGCTTTCAGCCCCATCGGGGTGCCGGCCGCCTTGGCCTCGCGCAGCATGTCGCCGGTCGACAGTTGCACCATCTGGCGTTCCTCGACCAGGCGGCGGGCCTGGGTGCCTTTGCCGGCGCCGGGCGGCCCCAGAAGGATGATATTGGTCATTCGGGGCCTCCGTTCGGTCGGTGGTTCAGCGGCGGGCCGGTGCCTTGGTCGGACGCTTTTCACCGGGCTTGCGCTTGCCGCGCAGCTGGCTGCGTTCGATCAGGCCTTCGTATTGATGGGCCAGCAGATGCGATTGCACCTGGTTGATCGTGTCCATCGTCACCGAGACCACGATCAGCACCGAGGTGCCGCCGAAATAGAACGGCACGGCAAAGGTGTCGCGCACGATTTCGGGCAGCAGACAGACCAGCGCCAGATAGGCCGAGCCGATCACCAGCACGCGGTTCACGACGTAATCCAGGTATTCCTGGGTGCGCTTGCCGGGCCGGATGCCGGGGATGAAGCCGCCCTGGTTCTTCAGGTTGTCGGCCACGTCATCGGATTTGAACGCCACGTTCTGCGTATAGAAATAGGCGAAAAACACGATCATGGCGACGTAGAACACCAGATACAGCGGCTGGCCGGGGCCGAAATAGGCCAGGATCGTCGACAGCACCGGTCCGGCATTGTTGCCCGAAAAGGTCGCCAGCGTGGTCGGCAGCAACAGCAGCGAGCTGGCGAAGATCGCCGGGATCACGCCCGCCGGGTTGACCTTGACCGGCAGATGCGAGGAGCCGCCGTCATAGACCTTCATCCCGACCTGACGGCGCGGATACTGGATGTGGATCTTGCGCAGCGCGCGTTCCATGAACACGACGAAGGCGATGACCACCACGACCATGATCATGATGCCCAGGATCACCGGGGTCGAGATCGCGCCCGCCCGGCCCTGGCTGAAGAATTGCGCCAGCGCCGCCGGGATTTCCGCCACGATGCCGACAAAGATGATCAGCGAAATGCCGTTGCCGATGCCGCGCGCGGTGATCTGCTCACCCAGCCACATCAGGAACATCGTGCCGCCGACCAGGGTGATGACCACCGCCAGCTTGAAATACAGG
Source organism: Paracoccus zhouxuedongae (assembly GCF_041927815.1). Classification (NCBI taxonomy): domain Bacteria; kingdom Pseudomonadati; phylum Pseudomonadota; class Alphaproteobacteria; order Rhodobacterales; family Paracoccaceae; genus Paracoccus; species Paracoccus zhouxuedongae. The sequence goes on along the minus strand of NZ_JBHFHM010000015.1, from coordinate 21,796 downwards.
CCCGGCGTATGCGCCAGCCCCCCGGCCTCAAGGCTGACGGCCAGGCCCCAGGCCTGGAACAGCGCCAGCGCCACGGTGGCATAGCGGGTATATTGGTTGATCTTCTTGCGGCCCTGCTCGCCCTCTTTCTTCATCTGTTCCAGCGCGGGCACCATGCTGGCCAGCAACTGCACGATGATCGAGGCCGAGATATAGGGCATGATGCCCAGCGCGAAGATGCCCATGCGCCCCAGCGCGCCGCCGGTGAACATCGACAGCATCCCGCCGATCCCCGCCGCGGCATCGTCCATGAAGTTGCGCAGGGCGGCGCCGTCGATGCCCGGCACCGGCAGATAGGTACCCAGCCGGTAGACGATCAGCAGGCCGATCGTGAAAAAGATTCGCTGGCGCAGTTCGGTCGCCTTGCCCAGCGCCCCCCACGACAGGTTCGCGGCCATTTGTTCTGCTGCTGATGCCATTCGATGTCTCTTTCAGACGCTGTTCAGGAAAGCGCCGCCGAACCGTTTCCGGTCGGCGGCGCCTGGAAAACGACAGCGGTTATGTAAGCCGGGCTTGCGCGACCTACAACCGCGTTTTCGGCTTACGCGGCCGCTTCTTCCTTGACCGGGGCGGTCAGGGTCAGCTTGCCACCGGCCTTTTCGACGGCCTCAACCGCCGCTTTCGAGGCACCAGCCACGGTCAGGTTCAGCGCGGCCTTGATCTCGCCCTTGGCCAGCACGCGCACGCCATCCAGCTTGCGGCGCACCAGGCCCGAGGCCACCAGCGCGTCTTCATCCAGCGTCGCCTTGACGTCCAGCTTGCCCGCGTCGACGAAGGTCTGGATCTGACCCAGGTTGATGACGGCGAATTTCTTGGCGTTGGGCGCGGTAAAGCCGCGCTTGGGCAGGCGGCGATACAGCGGCATCTGGCCGCCTTCGTAACCGTTCAGCGCAACGCCCGAACGCGATTTCTGGCCCTTGATACCCCGACCGGCGGTCTTACCCTTGCCCGAGCCCGGGCCACGCGCCACACGCTTTTTCTTGCGGTTGGCGCCTTCGTTGTCGCGCAGTTCATGCAGTTTCATGTCGCTTCTCCTTGCCGGAAGCGCCCCGCGAAGCGAATGGGGCGGACACGGCTTTTCTTGGTTCTGTTGATGCGGCGCAAGGCCACCGGCGGTCCCTAGCCAAGTTCCCGCCGGCGGTCAAGCAATGCTTACACCTGCGGCGTCTGGCAATCGTCCAGCACCACCCGGTCGCCGCTTTCGTAAAGCGCCGCCCAGTTGCCCTTGGTGTCCAGCACATAGCTGTAATCGCTGTCCACCGCCTTGTAACGCGCACCCGAACCCGAGGGCACCTGCTGCATCAGGATGCGTTCGCCCATCTGGTCGATCGTCGCCTGGCTGCCATCGGGCGAAAACCGCACGTCCAGCCCCTGCCCGCCCTTGCAGTCATAGGGCGTCATCGGCCAGGCATCGGCGCGGGCCACATCGGCGCCTGCCGTCTGAAGATCGTCGGACATGCAGCCAGCCAGAGCGCCCGCCATGGCCAGCCCCGCAATCAATCGTGTCATTCGCATCGTGTTCCCCTTTGGATTGCTGGCCCGATGATACCACACTGCCCGCAGGTCACGCGCAGGAAAGATGCAGTTCCCGTCCAGACCCGCCACCCCGGCCCGCCACCCCCGATTGCGCAGCATTGTTGACAATCACCCGGTTGCCGCCCCATGTAACCCGGTCATTTTTCCCCTGAATCGGACTGTCCACATGGCCGTCGTCGTCGTCGAATCCCCTGCCAAGGCCAAGACCATCAACAAATATCTGGGCGACGACCATATCGTTCTGGCCTCTTACGGGCATGTCCGCGACCTGCCGCCCAAGGATGGTTCGGTCGATCCCGATGACGGTTTCGCGATGCAATGGGAAGTGGCGGCCGACAGCAAGAAACATGTCCGCGCCATTGCCGAGGCGCTGAAGACCGACGATCACCTGATTCTGGCCACCGACCCCGACCGTGAAGGCGAGGCGATTTCCTGGCACTTGCTTGAGGCGCTGCAAGGCAAGCTGAAAAAGGGTGCCAAGGTCGATCGCGTGACCTTCAACGCGATCACCAAATCCGCCGTGGGCGAGGCGATGAAGCATCCCCGCCAGATCGATCAGCAGATGGTCGATGCCTATCTGGCGCGCCGGGCGCTGGATTATCTGGTGGGCTTCAACCTGTCGCCGGTGCTGTGGCGCAAGCTGCCCGGCGCGAAATCGGCGGGCCGTGTGCAATCAGTCGCCCTGCGCCTGATCGTCGACCGCGAGATGGAGATCGAGGCCTTCCGCGCCCGCGAATACTGGAGCGTGACCGCCACCCTGGCCACGCCGGAGGGTGCCGAATATCAGGCCGCCCTGGTCAGCCTGGGCGGCAAGAAGCTGGACCGATTCGACATCGCCAGCCATGAGGCCGCCGAACTGGCCGTGCAGGCGATCAGCACCCGCGACCTGGCCGTCACCGAGGTCGAGACGAAGCCCGCGACGCGCAACCCCTGGCCGCCGTTCATGACCTCGACCCTGCAACAAGAGGCGTCGCGCAAGCTGGGCATGGGCGCCAAGGCCTGCATGTCGACCGCGCAGCGCCTGTATGAGGCCGGCCACATCACCTATATGCGGACCGATGGCATCGACATGGCCCCCGAGGCGGTGAATGCCGCCCGCGCCGAGATCGGCAAACGCTTTGGCGGGGATTACGTCCCCTCCAGCCCGCGGATCTACAAGAACAAGGCCAAGAACGCGCAAGAAGCGCATGAATGTATCCGCCCCACCGACATGTCGGCCAGCCCCGACAAGGCGGGAATTCACGATGCCGATCAGCGCCGTCTTTACACGCTGATCTGGCAGCGCACCCTGGCCAGTCAGATGGCATCGGCGCGGATGGAGCGCACGGCGGTCACCGTGCAATCGCCCGATCAGCAGGTCGGCCTGCGCGCCACCGGTCAGGTCGTGGTGTTCGATGGCTTCCTGAAAGTCTATGATCAGGGCCGCGACGATGAGGATGGCGAGGATGGCAACCGCCTGCCCCGCATCAGCCAGGGCGAACCCGCCGCCAAGCGCGACGTGGTGCCCGAACAGCATTTCACCCAGCCGCCGCCGCGCTATACCGAGGCGACGCTGGTCAAGCGCATGGAAGAACTGGGGATCGGTCGCCCCTCGACCTATGCCAGCATCGTCACCACGATTCAGGACCGCGATTATGTCCGCAAGGACAAGAACCGCCTGATCGCCGAGGACAAGGGCCGGTTGGTCACCGCCTTTCTGGCCAGCTATTTCCCGCGCTATGTCGAATATGATTTCACCGCCCAGCTTGAGGATTCGCTGGACGAAATCGTGTCCGGCCAGCGCGCCTATCTGGATGTTTTGGGCCGGTTCTGGAAGGATTTCTCGGCCGCGCTTGCGGGCACGTCGGACCTGCGCATCACCGAAGTGCTGACCCAGATCGACGACATTCTGGCGCCGCATCTGTATCCGCCGCGCGCCGACGGATCGGACCCCCGCATCTGCCCGACCTGCGGCATCGGGCGGCTGAACCTGAAAACCGCCCGCTCGGGCGGGGCCTTCATCGGCTGCGGCAATTATCCCGAATGCCGCTATACCCGCCCCCTGTCCGCCCCCGGCGAAGGCGAGGATCCGGGCGCGGCTGAACGGGTTCTGGGTCAGGACGCGGGCGACGACATTCACCTGAAGAACGGGCGCTTCGGCCCCTATGTCCAGCGCGGCGAGGCGACGGCGGAACAGCCGAAGCCGCCCCGAGCCAGCCTGCCAAAGGGTTGGGCGCCCGACAGCATCGACCTTGACCGCGCGCTTGCGCTGCTGTCGCTGCCGCGTCCGGTCGGCCCGCATCCCGAAGATGGCGTTCTGGTCGAGGCCGGGCTGGGCCGCTTTGGTCCTTACGTCAAGCATGGCTCGAAATACGCCAATCTGCCCGATGTCGATGAGGTGTTCACCATCGGCATGAACCGCGCGGTCGAGGTGCTGGCGGCCAAGCAGGTGCGCGGCCGCGCCGCCCCGGCCAAGGCGCTGCGCGAATTGGGCGATCACCCCGACGGCGGGGCGATTCAGGTGCTGGATGGCCGCTATGGTCCATATGTGAAATGGGCCAAGGTCAACGCCACCCTGCCCAAAGGCGTCACGCCCGAGACGGTGACCGTCGAACAGGCGCTGGAGCTGATCGCGGCCAAGGCATCCAAGGGCGGCAAGAAGGCCGCGCCGAAGAAGGCGGCAGCGAAGAAGCCCGCAGCCAAAAAGCCTGCTGCGAAAAAGCCTGCCGCGAAAAAGGCCACAGCCAAGAAGCCTGCCGCGAAAAAGGCCGCAAAGCCCGCCGACAGCGCCGAAGGCTAGGCCAGCAGCGCGGCCTCGGCGGCAGCGGCCAGACGCAGCAGGCGGGCCTCGTCCCCCGGCTGCGCGGCCAGCATGATGCCGGTCATCGGCACCCCCGTCGGCAGGGTGATCGCGGCCAGATCCAGCATATTGCCGATGCGGGTGTTGCGCAGCGCCAGCAGGTTCTCGGCAGCAAAGAAATCGGCATCGGCCAGCAGACGCGCGGCATCGGGCGGCAGGATCGGGCTGGTCGGCCAGATCACCGCGTCATAACCCGCCGTCGCCGCCGCGAAGGCTGTGCGCAGATCGTGCAACCGCATCCAGGCGGCGACATGATCGGCCGCCAGCACCCCGGCCCCGCCCCGGAACCGGTCACGGATGGGCGGCCAGATGCGATCCGGTGCGGCCTCGATCGTGGCGCCCCAGATGCCATAGGCCTCGGGCGCGAACAGCAGGGGCGACAGTTCCAGCGCCTCGGCCACCTGCGGCAAGGTAGCGCGACTGATCTGCGCACCGGCCCCGGCCAGCCGGTCGACCGCGCCCTCGAACCCCTGCTGCGGCAGGTCGCGGATCTGATCGAAGGCCGCGCCCTCGATCACCAGCAGGCGCGCGCCGGTCAGGCTGGAATCGCGCAGATCGGGGGCCGGGCGGGCGTCCAGAAGGCCAAAGACCAACGCGCAATCCTGCACGGTGCGGGCAATCGGTCCCACCACGTCAAAGCGCGGGCACAAAGGCACCACGCCCTGCATCGGCAGCCGACCATGCGCGGGCTTGAAGCCCACCAGATCGTTCCAGGCCGCGGGCAGCCGGATCGACCCGCCGGTGTCCGAGCCGACCGCCGCCGCCGCCAGCCCAAGCGCCACCGCGACGGCGGAACCCGACGACGACCCGCCCGGCGCGAGTTCGGCCACCACGCCGTTCGGCGGCGTCGCTGTCATCGGGTTCAGGCCCAGCCCGGAAAAAGCCAGTTCGGTCATGTGGGTCTTACCCAGACACACCGCCCCCTGCGCCGTCGCCCGCGCCAGAATCGGGGCGTCGGCACCGGGCAGGCAATGCGCCAGAAGCTGCGACCCGGCCTGACAGGGCATGTTGGCGGCGTCGATATTGTCCTTCCACGCCAGGGCAACCCCATCCAGCGGCCCGCGCCCCAGCCCGGCCTTGACCCGATCATGGGCGGCGATCGCCTCGGACCGGGCGCGTTCGGCGCAGACATGGGCGAAGATGCGATCCCCGGCGGGATGGCTGCGGATCAGCTCCAGCCGCTGTTCGGTGCGGGAAACGGGATCAAGGCGACCGGCGGCGATGGCGCGGCCTTCCTCGGCGGCGGATGGAAACATGATGCCTCGGCTGGCTGATGTGGCTGGCGCGCAGCCTAGCGACACGGCAGCGCATGGACAATCCTTGCGCGCGGGCTATCCTGCGCCGATGGAACAGATGGATCATGATGTGGTGATCGCGGGCGGCGGGCTGAACGGCCCGGCGCTGGCTTTGGCCTTGGCACAGGGCGGGTTGCGGGTCGCGGTGGTCGATGCCGAACCGGCGCGGGCGCGGGCGGATGTGGCCTTTGACGGGCGCGCCTATGCGCTTGCCCTGGCCTCGGTGCGGCTGCTGACGGCCATCGGCATCTGGCCGGGGCTGGCAGACAAGGCGCAGCCGATGACCGCCGTGCGCGCGGTCGGCGGGACGGCGGGCGAAGGCCCCCTGCCCTTTGGCCTGCATTTCGACAGCGCCGAGCTGGAGGAAGGCGCGGTCGGCCATATGCTTGAGGATCGGCATCTTTATGCGGCCTTTCTGGCGGCGATGCAGGCCGATGCGCGCATCACCCATATCCCGCAGACCCGGGTCACGGCGCAGGCGACCACGCCCGGCGGGGTGACCGTGGATCTGTCGGACGGCCGCCACCTGCGCGCCGCGCTGCTCGTCGGCGCGGATGGTCGCCGGTCGGGTGTTGCCGAACGCGCGGGCATCCGGCGCGAGGGCTGGGGCTATGGCCAGACCGCCCTTGTCTGCGCCATCGACCACGACCTGCCCCATGACGGCGTGGCCTGGCAGTTCTTCATGGAAAACGGCCCACTCGCGATCCTGCCCCTGCCCCCCGGCAACCGCAGTTCAATCGTCTGGAGCGAGACCGACACCAACGCCCGCGCCATCGCCAGCCTGGATGACGCAGCCTTTCTCGCGGTGCTGCGCCCGCGCTTTGGCGATTTCCTGGGGTCGATCCGGCTGGCCGGGCCGCGCTTTACCTATCCGCTGAACCTGACGCTGGCGCGCGATTACATCGGCCCGCGCATCGCGCTGATCGGCGATGCCGCGCATGGTGTGCATCCGATTGCCGGTCAGGGGCTGAACCTGGGCCTGCGCGATGTCGCCGCCCTGGCCGAGGTGCTGATCGAGGCCCGCCGCCGCGGCGAGGATATCGGCAGCCCTGTCACGCTGGATCGCTATCAATCCTGGCGGCGGTTTGATTCGACCACGCTGGCCCTGGGGATGGATGCGGTCAACCGGCTGTTTTCCAACGCCAATCCGGTGCTGAAACTGGGCCGCCATCTAGGCATGGGGCTGGTCAATGCCATCGGCCCGCTGCGGCGCGGCTTCATGCGCACTGCGGCCGGGCTGCGGCCACCGATGGGCGCGCCGCAGCCCAAGCTGTTGACCGGCCAGCGCCCCTAGAAGGCGGGGCCGGGGCGAAAGCCCAGCTTCGACAGGATCCTGACCGCCGGGCAAAAGCCGGTGAAGGCCGATTGCAGCAGGTTGGCGCCGACGAACACCGTCAGCCAGACGAAGTTGGGATGCACCCAATGGCTCAGCGCGACCGAAATCAGCACCATGATCCCGGCAAAGGCCAGCAAAGCGCGTCCAACAGTCATCATGCCCTCCGTGCGTTCGCTGTTCGCCAACATATGCACGATAGGGAATGTTACTGCAAGCCGCCAATCGCGGCGAGGATCGGATCGGGGCTGATGGCGGCGGGCTGCTGGAACGGGTTGCCCTGCACCAGCACGATGGCGGATGAGGGCGCGGCGGCCAAGGCGAACAGCCAGATCGCCGCCATCGCCGCGCGCGGCGCGCCGATATGGACGGCGGCGATGGACAGGATGGTGATCAGCCCCAGGAACGCCATGCCCAGCCATTTCAGCGGGTTCAGATGGGTGCGCGACAGGCTGACGCGCAGGTCGCGTTCGGACCGGATCTCGATGGTCTTGGCCAGCATCACCTGCTGGACATTCTCGCCCCCGGCCTGCGCGACGCCCGGCGCGGCGATGGCGGCCAACAGGCGGTCGGCGGCCTGCCCCGCCGCCGGATCGGCGCGGCGGTCGCGTAGGGCGGGCCATTCGGCGGCCAAAGCCTGCCCGTAACCGCGCACCTGCGCCGCCAAGGCTGGCCCCTGCGGCGCGGGCAAGGTGTCGGCCAGCACAAGCAGCGCGCGCAGCCCGTCGCCTTCGCGGAACACCGCATCCATGGCCCGGTCGCGCGACGACCAGGTGTCATTGCCGATAAAGGCCAGCGTCAGCCCGAACAGCACGCCGATGATGTTGATGAAGGGCGGCACCACGCCATGCCAAGGCGCCAGCAGCGTCTGGCCGCGCGCGCTGTGCAGCACCTGCCCGACCAGCCAGACCGCCGCCAGCGTGCCGATGACCGCCACCCCCGCATAGGCGTAATGTTCATAGGCCAGCCAGTTCATCGCGCGCCCCTATTTCTGCTTCTTGACGAACTCCGTCAGGATGACGATGCGCTGCCCCTCGACCCGGCCCTCGATCTGGGCGGCATTGTCGGGGACCAGGCTGATGCCGCGCACGGCGGTTCCGCGCTTGGCGGTGAAGCCCGCGCCCTTGACCGGCAGATCCTTGATCAGGGTCACGGTGTCGCCCTGTTCAAGAACCGCGCCGTTGCTGTCGCGGTGGATCACCGCCGCTTCGTCGCTGGGTAGCCCATCAGGGCGGGTCATGCCCGACAGCACATCGCGCGCCCAATCGGCGTCGATGACCGACAGCTTCAGCCAGACGGCGCGCTGCACATCGGGTTCCACCGACCACGCCGCGCCCTCAAGGCAGCGCCAATGGGCCGAAGCGGCATCCTCGGTTCGGCAGGTCGCGCATTGGGCGATGCCATCCGCCTCGGCCAGATCGGCATCGCTGCCGCAAAACTCGCAGTAACCGCCCGAGCGGGCAGACAGTTCGGAAGAAAGCGTCATCAGGGGGCCTTTCACATGCTGCCCCCTGATAGACCCGCGTGGGTCAGCGGCTCAAGCCCATTCCCACGGAACGGTGAACTCACCCAGTTTCTGACGCAGGGCGGCCTCGTCGCAATCGCCGCTGCGTTCCAGATAGGCGACCAGACCGCGCTTTTTATCCTCGGTCACGCGCACCACCTGGGCGGGCAGACCGGCGGTGGTCAAAGCCTCATTCAGGACGCGGGCGATGGCCAGCTTGCGAAGGTCGGGCTTGAAGATCTTGCCGACCGCCGTTTTCGGCAGTTCCGGCAGGATTTCCATATGCTTGGGGATCGCGGCGCGTTCATGCACATGGCTACGGGCATGTTCGGCCAGTTCCTCGACCGTGGCGGTGGCGCCTGCCACCAGTTCGACATAGCAGCAGGGCAATTCGCCCGCGAAACTGTCGGGCTGACCGATGGCCCCGGCAAAGGCGACGGCAGGGTGCGACAGCATCGCTTCTTCGATCTCGGCGGGGTCGATATTGTGGCCGCCGCGGATGATCAGATCCTTGGCCCGCCCGGTAATCCACAGATAGCCGTCGGCATCCAGCCGCCCCAGATCGCCGGTGCGCAGGAACACGCCTTCCGCGAACAGGTCATGGTTCTTGTCGGCCTCGGTATAGGTCGAACCCGAGAACACGCCGGGGTTGGCCACGCAGATTTCACCGATCTCGTCGATGCCGCATTCCTCATGCCCCTGGGCGGTGTGGCGCAGGATGCGGACATGGGTATAGGGCAGCGGCACGCCGACCGAGCCGACCTTTTTCAGCCCATCGACCGGGTTGCAGGACACCAGACAAGTCGCCTCGGTCAGGCCGTAGCCTTCGGCGATCTCGACGCCGGTGGCGGCCTTGAAGCGGTTGTAAAGTTCGATCGGCAGCGCGGCCGAGCCCGAAATCGCGGTTTTCAGGGTCGAGACATCGGCATTCACCGGGCGCTGCATCAGCGCCGAAATCGCCGTCGGCACGGTGATCAGGAAGGTCACCTTCCAGCGTTCGATCAGCTTCCAGAAGTTGTCGAACACGCCGTCACCGCGATAGCCAGCCGGGGTGGGCAGCACGACATGCGCCCCCGCCGCGATCACCGACATCAGCACGGGATAGGCCGCGAAAACGTGAAACAGCGGCAAGGGGCAGATCAGCACATCGGTTTCATCAAACAGCAGGTTGGCACCCAGCCAGCCGTTGTAGATCATCCCCGAATACTTGTGCTGTGCGACCTTGGGCATCCCGGTGGTTCCGCCGGTGTGGAAATAGGCCGCCACGCGGTCGCCCTTGGCATCGGCAAAGGTCAGCCGGTCTGCGGGGTGGCGGGCCAGTTCGGCGCCATAGTTCAGCACGTCGGCCTTGTGCGCCACCGCGACCTTGGGGCGGATCATCGGCACGATGGCGCGCTTCAGCCCCGACAGATAGGGGACCAGATCGACCTCGAGCACGGTTTTCACATTGGGCGCGTGCTTGACGGCCTCGGCGGCCTTCTGGGCGATATCGGTCTTGGGAAAGGCGCGCAGCGTGACCAGCACCTTGGCGCGGGTCTCGCGCAGGATGGCGCCGATCTGCTCGGGTTCCAGCAAAGGGTTGATCGGATTGACGATCCCGGCAATCGAGCCGCCCAGCAGCACCTGCGCGGTGTCCAGCGAGTTGGGCAGGAGATAGGCGACCGTATCGCTTTCGCCCACGCCCAGGCTGCGCAGCAGGTTTGCGGTCTGCGTCACGCGGCCATGGAACTGCCGCCAGGTCAAAGTGACGGCCTTGTCCTTTTCGCCGGAAAAGATCTGGAAACTGATCGCCGGGCGGTCGCCGTGGCGGTTCATCGTCTCGGTGATGAACTGATACATCGTTTGCGGGCGCGCGCGATCGGCCCAGGGCATTTCCTGTTCGATCGTGTCGCGATCCTGCACCGAGGCAAATGTCGGCATGGCGTCCCCCCTTCGTTCGTCCCCATCCCGCGGCGATCCCGCGCGGGTATCGCAACAGCATGAAAAGAAAGGCGCCGCAGGGCAAGTCAAAGCGGCGGTGGCAACGTCACGTCACCACCGCCTTGATGTCGATCTGGTGCGGATCAGGCCTGCGGAATGCGCAGCACCTGGCCCGGATAGATTTTGTCGGGATGGCTCAGCATCGGCTTGTTCGCCTCGAAAATATCGTTGTAGCGATTGGCCTTGCCCAGGGTTTTCTGCGCGATTTCCGACAGCGTGTCGCCCTTTTTCACGGTATAGAACACCGCGCCGTCAGCGGCCTGGGTCTGGGCCTTGGCCGCATCAGCCTTGGGCGCGTCAGCGTCGGCGGCCTTGGCGGCGGGGCGCGGGTAATCCAGCTCATCCGCGTTGACGCGGGCGATGCCTTTGACATTGCCGACCGCCAGGATCAGCTTTTCGGCGGTGGCCGCATCCTTGACCTTGCCGATGATCGACACGGTGTCACCCGACAGGCGCAGGCGAATGTCGTCGCCGCTGATCCCCAGATCCGCGACCTCTTTTTGCAGCGCGGCGACCTGGGCCTGAACCGGATCGACATCCGCCGTCTGTGCGGCAGCCTTTGGTTCGGCAGCTTCGGCAGCACCCCCGAACAGCGACTTGCCCGCGTCTTTCACGAAATCCCAGATTGCCATCGGTCGTCCTTTCCTGAACAGCTTTGCCCGCCAGAGGGCGGTGGTCTAGCACCGCAACGCAGGCCGGGGGCGCGGGTTCCCGATGACGCGAATGACCCAACGTCATGTCAACCGATGGGAACCCTTTCTTCAACTTTGGGCCGTATGCCGCCATGTAACCCGCCCATGTCACGCAATGATGAAGGACCGCCCATGAGAACGACCACCCTGTTGGCCCTGCCCCTGATCGCCGCCCTGGCGGCCTGCACGACCACCCGCACGGTGCAGCCCGCCACCAGCCATGGCAGCAGCGACTATCCCGATGTTCAGGCCAGTGCGCCGGGCAAGGCCACCTGCGTCGCCACCACGGCAGCAGACAATGCTGCGGCGGCGGCGGCGACCAATGCCGCCCGCGCGCGGTCGGGTCTGGCGCCGGTCAAGGCCAATGATCGGCTGGCAAAAGCGGCAGCGGCCCATGCCTGCGACATGGCGCAGCGCGGGCTGATGGCGCATCAGGGATCGACCACAACCGGCCCGTCGCAGCGCGTCAAGGCGCAGGGCTATCGCCCCGCGCTGACCGCGGAAAACATCGCCGCCGGGCCGTTTGACCGCGCGCGGGTGCTGGCCGAATGGAACGGCTCGCAAGGGCATCTGTCGAACATCATGATCCCCTCCCTGCGTGAGGTCGGGATCGGCCGCGCCATCGGATCCGACGGACGCACGGTGTTCTGGGCGGCGGTTTACGCGCAGCCGCGATAGGTTGCCGGCCGCCTGTGGCACGGGCAGGATTTGCGTATTTGTGACAAGAAAGAAGGGAAAGGCCGGGCTCTTCGGCCCCCCATTTGACAAATACGGATATTTCGCCGCCTACAGGTCCGCCGCGCCATCGGTGAATTGCAGCCGGGCCAAGCGGGCGTAAAGCCCGCCCTCGGCCACAAGCTGATCATGGCTGCCCTGGGCAACGATGCGGCCATCCTGAAAGACGACGATGCGGTCGGCCTTTTTCACCGTGGCCAGCCGGTGCGCGACGATCAGCGTCGTGCGATCCTGCGACAGACGGTCGACGGCGGCCTGAACCGCGCGTTCGCTTTCGCTGTCCAGCGCGCTTGTCGCCTCATCCAGCAGCAAGATCGGGGCGTCGCGCAGGATGGCGCGGGCAATGGCGATACGCTGTTTCTGGCCGCCCGACAGCATGACCCCGCGTTCGCCCACGAAGGTCTCATACCCCTGCGGCAGCGCAGTCAGGAAGTCATGCGCATGGGCGGCGCGGGCGGCGTCCTCGACCTCGGCATCGGTGGCGCCGGGGCGACCGAAGCGGATGTTGTCGCGTGCCGAGGCGGCGAAGATCACCGGATCCTGCGGCACAAGCGCGATCGCCTGGCGGAAATCGGCGCGCGCCATGGTGCGCAGGTCGATGCCGTCGATGGTGACGCGGCCATGGTCGGGATCCCAGAACCGCTGGATCATCTGGATAACTGTTGTCTTGCCCGCGCCCGAGGGGCCGACCAGTGCCACGGTCTCGCCCGGGCGGACGTCCAGTGTGACATCCTTCAGCGCCGAGACATCGGGGCGCGACGGATAGTGGAAGCTGACATCCTGAAAGCCGATGGCGCCGCGCACCGGGCGCGGCAGCGGCACCGGTTGCGCCGGATCAGCCACGCTGTCCTCGGCCCCCAGCAGTTCGACCAGCCGTTCGGTGGCGCCCGCGGCGCGCTGCAACTCACCCCAGATTTCCGACAAGGCGCCGACCGAACCGGCCACCATGATCGCGTAGATGACGAATTGCACCAATTCGCCGACGCTCATCAGCCCGGTTTCGACATCGCGCGCGCCGACCCACAGCACGCCGATCACCCCGGCGAAAACCAGGAAGATGACGATCACCGTCAGTTGCGCGCGGGTCCGGATGCGTTCGCGCGCGCTGTCATAGGCGCGTTCGGTCACATGGGCGAAATCGGCGCGGGTGATGGTTTCGTGGGTGAAGGCCTGCACCGTCTGCGCCGCCAGCAGCGATTCCGAGGCCGAACCGGCCGATGAGGCGATCCAGTCCTGGTTGTCGCGGCTTTGCTGGCGCAGCTTGCGGCCCAGCAGGATGATCGGCACCACCACCACCGGCACGATCAGCAGCACCAGCCCCGTCAGCTTGGCCGAGGTGAACAGCAGCATGGTCAGCCCGCCCACGAACACCAGCATGTTGCGCAGTGCGACCGAGACGGATGAGCCGATCACCGACAGGATCAGCGTGGTGTCGGTGGTGATGCGGCTGATGATCTCTCCGGTCAGGATGCGTTCAAAAAACGCGGGCGACATGCCCATGACGCGGGAAAAGACGGCGGTGCGGATATCGGCGACGACGCGTTCGCCCAGCCGCGTGACCAGCGCGTAACGCAGGCCGGTGCCCAGCGCCAGCAGCGCCACGATGACCAGCGCGGCGATGAAATATTCATCCAGCAGCAGCGAGCCTTCGTTGAAGCCGTCAACCACGCGACGCACCGCCAAGGGCAGCACCAGGTTGATCCCGGCGGTCAGCACCAGCGCGGCCAGCGCCGCCAGCATCAGCAGCCGATAGGGCGCCACAAAGGGCCACAGCCCCCGCAGCGCGCCCACCTTTCGCGTCACCGGGCGATCCTGCCCTGCCGCCTCTGCCGCCGCTGTCCGTCGTGCCATGCTGCCCCCCTTGGTCGCGGGGCGCATTTAGGCACCGCTGCGGCGAAAGTCCATTGGTGCGGGCGGCGGGACTTGAACCCGCACGGCCTGCGGCCCAGGGAGTTTAAGTCCCATGCGTCTACCATTCCGCCACGCCCGCCAGCGACCGCGCGGCTGGATCGGGGGCGGCGCGTGCGCCACCTGCCCGATCAAGGCAGCGCCCGGATCGCGCGCCCGTGGTAGCCGCTGGCCCCGGCATTTCCAAGCCCCGATCGCGCCGCAGGCAGGCGTCGCAGGCGCGTGTCGCAGGTCAGGGCCTTTCGCCGCGTGCCAAGGCGCCGTCGATCACATCCAGCACCCCATCCAGATCGGCCACGGAATCGATGGTGAAATGCGCCCCCGCGCGGGTCAGCCGGGCATGGGCCTGTGTCCGCAGCCGTTCACGCTCGGCCTCATCCAAAGCGGCGGTTTCCTGGGCATTCAGGCCAAAGACGTTGCCGGTCATTGCCACGCCCACCGTCCAGCAACCGGCGTTCAACCCTTCGGCGATCCCGACCTCGGTGTCGTCGACCTTGACCACCGCTGCGGCGGGCCAGACGTCCAGATCCTGAAAGCAGCGATACATCATCAGCGGCGTGGGGCGGCCCTGCGACAGATCGCCCGCGCAGACCAGATTGTCGGGCGCATAGCCCTGATCGGCGGCCAGCGGCAGCAGCGGGGCCATGATCTCGCGCGTGTAGCCGGTGGTCGATCCGATCTTCAGCCCGCGGGCACGGGCGCGGGCCACGGTCTCGGCGGCGCCGTCGATCAGCGTGGCATAGTCGGTGACGACAGCGACGTTCATCGGCACGAACACGTCATAGACGGCATCGATATCGGCTTCGGTCGGGGGCGCGCCATGGGCCGTTTCCCAGGCCTTCGCAATGCGCGGCAGGGCCATCAGCGCGCGAATATGGTCGCGCTTGGCCATGCCCATCGGGCCGCGCGCCTCATCCACGGTCAGCGTGACGCCGAAGCGGGCGAAGGCCTGAACGAACACCCCCATCGGCGCCTGCGAGCCATGGTCGATGATCGTTCCGGCCCAGTCAAAGACAACGGCGGCCAGTTTCAGCGTGCTCATGCGGTATCCCCCAGCAAGTCGGCGATGGTTTCCTCGGCAATGGCAAAGGCGGTGCTGGCCCCGGTCCCCGAGGTCACGATCACCAGCCGCACCCCGTCGGCGGGCGCGTCGCGCACCATCAGCCGGTCGGGAAGGCTGGCATAGGTGCCCATCCAGCGTTCGGTCACGCGCGCGCCGGGCAGCCGCAGCACCGCGTGCAGTTCGTCCAGCATCAGCCGGTCCACATCCTCGCGCGCAAAGGGCGAGGGGCTGGTTTCGTAATGGTGGCTGTCACCGACGATCAGCCCGCCATCAGCCCCCTGCACCGCGATCAGGTGGATGCCGTGATCCAGATGCGCGGGCTGTTCGGCGCGCAGCCGGGCGTGCAGCGCCGCCGCCTGCGGCAATTCTGCATAGCCCAGATAGCGCACCAGCGACAGGTCCGACATCACCGATCCTGGCAGGCGAAAGCCCGGATCTTCGGGCATCACCTTCATCATCTGCAAGCGGCAGCGGGTGATGCCCAGGGCGGCGATCCGGTCGGGGAACAGGCCCAGCAGATCATCGCCGGGGCAGACCACGACGTGATCGGCGCGCAGCACCCCCGCCGTGGTGACGACCCGGCCCGGCGCCACATCGGTAACCAGCGTACGGCGCAGAAAGCGCACACCCATGGCGGCCTCAAGCCAGCCGGCCAGGCGCGGGATCGCATCCCGGCTTTCCACGCGGCGTTCATGCGGGCTGCAAAGCGCGCCGGCAAAGTCGCCATCGGCCAGCACGGCGCCCTGTTCGCGGCGCAGGTCCGCGCCGCCCAGCAGCCGGCAATCGCGGCCCATCTCGGTGGCCTGAAACGCCTCGAGCACGGCCATCGCCTCGGGTCGGCGGGCCACGACCCACAGGCCCTGATGTTCGATGCGGATCCCGGCCTGGGGCGCGACCTCCGCCCAGACATCGCGTGAGCGCATGGCGCGGTGCCAGCATTCACCCGCCTGCTGGCCGGTGACGGTCACAAAGCCGAAGTTGCGCACCGATGCGCCGATGGCCTCGACCTCACGGTCGATCACCGCCACGGACAGGCCGCGCCTGCGCGCCGCCAACGCATGTGCCAGCCCGACGATCCCCGCCCCAACGACGATCAGATCATAGCCATCCTGGGTCATCGTGCCCTCCAGTCCTGGCTGCGGGCCAGCATCCGGGTCAGTCCGGCATGGATCAGCCGCGCGACCAGATTGGTGTAAAGAATCAGCAGCGACATGGCGGCGGCGGCCTGGATCTGGCCTGCGTCATCCATGTTCAACGCCGCGACCGCCGCCAGCGTCGTGCCGGCCGCATAAAGGAACACAACCGCCGAGACGGTCGTCATCGCATTGACGAACAGATAAAAGCCCACGTCGATCATGCTGGGCAGGCAGATCGGCATCGACACGCGGGTGAACATCCGCGTCACCGGCTGTTTCAGCGAGGCGGCGACGGCCTCGAACTCGCGGTCCATCGCTTTCAGCGCGGTCAGCGCAGTCAGGTGCGACACGGTGTAGAAATGCGTGATCGTGGACAGCACCAGAATGGCCATGGTGCCGTAAATCGCATTCAGCGGATTGGCGGCGTTGTTGAAGAAAAAGATGTAGGACAGCCCCAGCACCATGCCCGGCACCGCCATCGGCAGCATCGCCAGGAACTGCACAACCGCGCGCGGCCAGGCAAAGCCGCGTCCCTTTTCCACCGCATAGGCGCCGACAAACACCACCAGCGTGCCGATCACCGCCGTCAGCCCCGCCAGCCAAAGCGAGTTACCATAGCTTGCCCAGCCCCCGCCATCGACGCCCTGAAAGCTGTAGTGGCGAAGCGTCAACTGGGTGTTGTAGGGCCAGAACCGGATCAGCGCCGCATATTGCGCGACCAGAAGGATCACCAGCAGATAGCCCGCGACCAGCGCGCAGAACACCAGCGCCGCGCGGTCGACCAGCCGGTTCGGCCTCGGCGCATAGGGCACCGCCCGGGCCGAAAGCAGCGCCACCTGCCGCGCTGTCACCCAGCGATCGACGCCAAAGGCCACCACGGCAGGGATCATCAGCACCACCGACACCACCGCGCCCATGGCAAAGTTCTGCTGCCCGACGACCTGCTTGTAGATGTCGACCGCCAGCACGCTGACGTCGCCGCCCACCACCTTGGGCACGCCGAACTCGGTGATCGTCAGGGTAAAGACGACAAAGGCCGCCGAGATCAGCCCATAACGCGCGCCCGGCAGCGTCACCGTCAGGAAGGTCCGCCAGCCCGAGGCACGCAGCACCCGCGCCGCCTCGTAAAGCCGCGCGTCCGATATCCGCAGCGCGGTCGAGATGATCAGCAGCGCATGGGGAAAGGTGAAGAACACGCAGCCCAGCACGATGCCCGGCACGCCATAGATACTGCCGCCGAACAGCAGCCCCCGCGCCAGCCCCTGATTGCCGAACAGATAAACCAGCGACAGCCCCGCCAGCAGCGACGGCACCAGGATCGGCACCGTCGCCAGTGTCTGCAACAGCGCCTTCCCCGGCATGCAGGTGCGATGCAGCGCATAGGCAAACCCAAAGGCCAGCGTCACGGTGATGATCGTGGTCAACAGCGCGATCCCAAGACTGTTGCCGATCGAGGACGACAGTGCGGGATCACCGAAATAGGTGCGGAAGTTGTCGAACGAGGTGACGGATCCGGCGCGCAGCACAAGGCTTCGCAAGCCGCGCGCGTCAGTCTCGGCCCAGTCGCCGATGGCGAGGCGGGTGCCGCGCATCTCAAGCGCGCCGCCGTTTGCCTGGTCGATCTGCCGGATTCGGGCGGCGACGACAGGCTGGCCCTGAAACTGGCCACGCGCAAACAATGTCGCCGCGCTTATCGACGCGCCGCGCCGCCCCTGGGCGATACCATCGGGCAGGCCCAGCCCGTCGGCGGCATCGGCAAGGCTGCCCAGATCGACAAAGCCCGTGCCGGTGTTCACCTGCACCTGATAGGCGTCATAATCGAAGCTGCGCACCTGCGTCGATTTCCACAGCATGACGCCCAGCGGCAGCGCAAGGGCCACGATCAGGTAGATCCCGACCATGGCGACAAAGGCCAGCATCATGCGGTCATCGCGCCCCGAGCGGGGCCGGATGGCAGGCGGCGCAGCCAGACCGCCCACGCCCGAACTGACCTCAGCCATGCGCCGCGCCCCCGGCAAAGACGCGGATGCGGTCCTGCGGCAGGCAGACCGGCAGGCTCTGGCCAACCGACAGGCCACGGCGGCGCACAAGCGCCTGTGGAAACTGCGCCAGCAACGCCGCGTCGCCCAATGCGTCGTGGCACAGCCGAATCCGGGCAAAGGCCCCCTGATACTCGATCGCGGCGATTCGGGTGTCGAGCCGGTTGATGGCCGGTGCCGCCTCGGCGTGGTCATCCAGCGGCACCACATCCTCGGGGCGGATCGCCACGGTGACGGGCTGCCCGGCCAGATCGGGGTGGTCGCCGGTGCGCAGTTCATGCGCGGCATCGCCCGCCCCGCCAAGCCGAACCCGGTTGCCGCGCATCATCGCCCCCGGCAGAAAGGTCATCGCGCCGACGAAATCCGCGACAAAGCGGGTGGCGGGGTGGTCATAGATCTCGGCCGGGGTGCCAACCTGTTCAACAACGCCCATGTTCATGACCACGATCCGGTCGGCCAGCGAAAGCGCCTCATCCTGATCGTGGGTGACCATGATCGTGGTGACGCCCAGCCGCGCCTGAAGCTGCTTCAGCTCATGTCGCAGGTGGATGCGGACCTTGGCGTCCAGCGCGCTGAGCGGCTCGTCCAAGAGGATCAGTCCGGGACGGGGCGCAAGCGCGCGCGCCAGCGCCACCCGCTGTTGCTGGCCGCCCGACAATTGGGCGGGATAGCGGTCGGCCTTGTCGGCAAGCCCGATCAGGCCCAGCAACTCGGCCACGCGGCGGTCGATCTCGGCCCGTGGCAGGCCGCGGTTTTGCAGCCCGAAGGCGATATTGCGCCGCACCGTCAGGTTCGGGAACAGCGCATAGGACTGAAACACGATGCCGAAATCACGATCTTCGGGCGGCAGGGCGGAAATGTCGCGCCCTGCCTGATGGATCGTGCCGAGCGTCTGGATGTCCAGCCCGGCGATGGCGCGCAGCAAGGTGGTCTTGCCGCAGCCCGACGGCCCCAGGAAACAGACGAACTCGCCCTCGCGGATGTCCAGCGACACATCGCGCAAGGCGGTGAAGCTGTCGAACCGCTTGGTCACCCGCCGGATGCGCAGATAGGCGTCATCCGACAGCGCCGCACTGGCCAGCGAAGCCGTCGCCCGCGACAGGGTGGCGACGCCGCCCTGCGGGATCATGTCTTGGGCTCGGACTTGGAATTGTAGCGTTTCTGCCATTCCTCCAGGATGGCGGCGCGATGTGCGGCGGCCCATTCAAAGTCGTTTTCGATCAGCTTGCCGCGCAGGTCGGCAGGCAGGTTCGGCACCGGCTTTTCCAGCGCCGCATTCGCCAGGATCGCATAGTTCTGCGCATAGATCGCCATCGCCTCATCCGACACGGCCCAGTTCATCAGCGCGGTGGCCGCGTCATGATTGGGCGTGCCCGCGATGATCGCCGATGCCTCCATGTCCCAGCCGATGCCCTCGGACGGGATGACCACGGCCAGCGGCGCGCCTTCGTTCAACAGGCGCAGGGCACGGAACTCGAACGAAATGCCGATCGGATGTTCACCGGCGGCCGCCATGGTGCAGGGCTTGGACCCCGAATGGGTATAGGCGGCGATGTTCTGGTGCAGCGCGTCCATGAACGCCCAGCCCTTGTCATCGCCCATCATCTGCAACCAGGACGAGACATCCAGAAAGCCCGTCCCGGACGAGGCCGGGTTGGGCATCACGATCATGCCCTTGTAGTCGGGCTTGGTCAGGTCCGCCCATGAGGTCGGCACCGCCACCCCGGCCTTTTCCATCTCGACGGTGTTGACGCACAGCGCCGCCGCCCAGGCGTTCGTGCCAACCCAGGCGGGCGGCGTGTCCTGATCGACAAAACGCGGGTCCAGCTTGTCGATGCCTTGAGGTGCATAGCCCTCAAGCATCCCTTCGGCCTTGAGCAACAAAAGCGAGGTCGCAGCCGTGCCCAACACCACATCGGCGCGGGGATTATCCTTTTCGGCCAGCAACTTGGCGGTGATCACGCCAGTCGAGTCGCGCAGCCAGTCGATCGTGATACCCGGATTGGCCGCCTCGAAACCGGCCTTGTAAACGGGCAGCAAATCCGCCTCGAGCGCGGTATAGACGGTCAATTGCTGCGCCGCCGCGCCGCTAGCCTGCATCAACGCGGCCACAGCCGCCGTCGCGATAACATGCGTGATCTTCATCGGGCGTCTCCCTGAACCTGACATTCGTCAGGCACTAGACGCCAAATGCGACACCCCCGTGACCTGAATGTGTCGGTTTCATGGCAAGGCACAACGGTGGCAGATACCGCCACCGGTCGGGGGTTGGGACTGACGGATGCCAGGTGCCAGGGCGGGAAGCGTGATGGAGAAAGTGGCGGGCGGGAGACGAAGAAACCGAGAACTACACCTACGCTATAGCCCTCCAAAATGACACCTGAAAGCCGCCGATGGTCGACAGACGGGGCACGGGTTGGCATTATGTTGCCCGTGCCCAACCGCAGGAGCGACGCAACGGCAATCCGCGCAGACCGTGAAGGAGCAGAACCATGGTAGCCGTGGTGTTGATGAGCGTGGCGCTAGTCGCCGTCCTTTGCGTCATGGCCTACAAGCTCGCAGTCTATGCTCTGCCCTTCATGCTTGGATTGACCGCTGCGCAATTCGCCTATCAGACCGGCTCCGGCGTGGTAGGTGCCGGACTGGTCGGCCTCGTTTCCGCTGGCGTGGCGTTTGGCATCCTCGCCCTGCTGTTCGAGACGTTGCGCACTCCCATCCTTCGCTTGATCGTGGCGTTGATCTTTGCCGCACCCGCCGCAGTCGCGGGTTATGCGCTGGTCTATGGCGTCACCAAAGAGGCGGTGCCCTCTGAAATCTGGCGGCAAATCTTCTGTCTGGTCGGCGGTGGCTTCGTTGGAGTGTCGGCTTTGATGCGACTGGCCGCACCGTTGCCCTCCAGTCCCGCGCCTGCTCGCTGAGGTTGGCAGAAGCAGCGAGGGGCCGTGACCGAGCAATTTAGCGATACCGATCATTGGAAGCTGCTCGCAACGGCCAAGCGATTCTTGACCGCAGCAGACGTGCTCCGGCGGTCGGAGGAATACCAGTCATCCAGAGTGCTATTTACTCCGGTCCTCCATCTCACAGCCCAAGGAATTGAGGTGCTGCTAAAAGCAAATCTGCTTGGGGCGGGCCTCACGCTTGACGATGTGAAAAAGAAATATGGGCACAGCATCGCGGCGCTTTGGGCGGATGATCTAAACCAACTTCTGCGAGATGAGGCTGCATCGGAAGCTCGGAAGGTTTGGCAGAACGCCCAAGCCGATGGGAAATGGCCGGATCATTTTGATGATGATCCCGTGGCCCTTCTGGAAGAATACCTCGCTGCCATTAATGGGCTGCACACGGCGGCGTCCGAATACGCCTTGAGATATGTCGCTGCATCCGAAATGACCGCGCCAAGGCCGCACCTTCTCATAGAGACGTTCTTGCCGGTTTCCGATCTTTGCGTTCGGCAACCACGAGCGCTTGTGCCTTCAAGCTGATATGCGGACCCGGCGCTAATGCGCCGGGACATTGTTACTGGCGGCCCTCCGGCTCTCTACAGCGCAATGTGGAAGCGCGTTCGCCTCCGGGCCGGCGCGGCTGCCGCCGCGTTTCATCTGATCGTTACGAAGAACATTGCTAGGGTCAGGACCCATTGATCTTTTGGATGCGGCCTGATTCACGCTCCGCAAGGAGACTGGATCATGAGCAACCT
>NZ_JBHFHM010000014.1:0-62295 GCF_041927815.1 Paracoccus zhouxuedongae | reverse complement strand
GCTTCATGATCCACGACCGCCTGTTGCGCGCCGCGCAAGTCGGCGTGTCGTCCATGCCGCGGTCCTGATGGCGGGCGCCGGGGGCGCTGCCCCCGGACCCCCGGAGTATTTCTAACAGGAGAAGATCACTCGGGCAGTTGGGCGCGCAGCTCATAAAGCGCGGCGAGCGCCTGACGCGGGGTCATCTCATCCGGGTGCAGGTCGCGCAGCGCCTGTTCCACGCGGGACGGGCCTTTCGGCGCGGGTTTGGCGGCCATCGGCGGGGCGGCGCGGAACAGCGGCAGGTCGTCGATCACCGCCTGTTTCTGCCCGCCCTCGCGTTCGCCCTTTTCCAGCGCCTCCAGCACGGTGCGGGCGCGGTCGATCACCGCCTCGGGCAGGCCGGCCAGCCGCGCGACCTGCACGCCATAGGACCGGTCGGCTGCGCCGCGCTTGACCTCGTGCAGGAAGATCACCTCGCCTTCCCATTCGCGCACGGTGACGGTGGCGTTTTCCACGCCGTCCAGTTTCGCGGCCAGCGCGGTCATTTCGTGGTAATGGGTGGCGAACAGGGCGCGGCAGCGGTTGGTGGCGTGCAGATGTTCCAGTACCGCCCAGGCGATCGACAGCCCGTCATAGGTCGCCGTGCCGCGGCCGATCTCGTCCAGGATCACCAGCGCGCGGTCGTCAGCCTGATTCAGGATGGCGGCGGTTTCGACCATTTCCACCATGAAGGTCGACCGGCCCCGCGACAGGTCATCCGCCGCGCCGACGCGGCTGAACAATTGGCTGACCAGGCCCAGATGGGCGCTGGTCGCGGGCACGAACGACCCCGCCTGCGCCAGCAGCGCGATCAGCGCGTTCTGCCGCAGGAAGGTCGATTTCCCCGCCATGTTCGGCCCGGTCAGCAGCCAGATCGCAGGGGTGGTGCCGGTGGTCAGCCCGCAGTCATTGGCGACAAACGGCGCGCCTTGCCGCTTCAGCGCGCGTTCCACGACCGGGTGGCGCCCGCCGGTCACCGCAAAGGCGCGGCTGTCGTCGATCTGCGGGCGGGACCAGCCCTCGCCCTGTGCCAGATCGGCGAAGGCGGTGGTCAGGTCGATCTCGGCCAGCGCACGGGCGGCCTGCGAGACGGTCGCCGATGCCGCCATCACCGCCGCCCGCAGCCGGTCGAAGATCGCCTTTTCGATCTCAAGCGCGCGGTTGCCGGCGTTCAGGATTTTCGTTTCCAGTTCGGCCAGTTCGGTCGTGGTAAACCGGATCTGGTTCGCGGTCGTCTGGCGGTGGATAAAGCGCGCGTTCAGCGGCGGGGCCAGCATCTTCTCGGCATGGGTGGTGGTGGTTTCGATGAAATAGCCCAGCACGTTGTTATGCTTGATCTTCAGGCTTTGGACGCCGGTTTCCGCGATGTAATCGCCCTGCATCCGCCCGATCACGCCGCGCCCCTGATCACGCAGCGCGCGCGTTTCGTCCAGGTCGCCGTCATAGCCGGGCGCGACGAAACCGCCGTCGCGGGTCAGCAGCGGCGGTTCGGCCACCAGCGCGGCATCCAGAAGGGCGGTCAGGTCGTCATGGCCGGTCAGGTCGCGGGCGGCATCACGCAGCACCGCGGGCGCGTCCGCCGGGATCAGCGCGGCGATGCGGCCCGCCTGATCCAACCCCGCCCGGATCGCAGCCAGATCGCGTGGCCCGCCGCGATCCAGCGCCAGCCGCGCCAAGGCCCGGTCGATGTCGGGGGCGCGCCGCAGGTGATCGCGCAGATCCTCGGCCAGGCGGGCGTTATCGGCCAGCCGTTCCACCGCATCGTGCCGGGCGTGGATCACCGCCAGATCGCGCGACGGCGCCGATAGCCGCCGTTCCAGCAGCCGCGCGCCGCCCGCCGTCACGGTCCGGTCGATGGCGGCCAGCAGCGAGCCTTCGCGCCCCCCCGACAGCGCCTGGGTCAGTTCCAGGTTGCGGCGCGTGGCCGCGTCGATCTGCATCGCGCCCGACAGGCTTTCACGCGCGGGCGGGCGCAGCAGCGGCAGCTTGCCCCGCTGGGTCAGCGCCAGATAGTCGGCGATCGCGCCCATGGCTGACAGTTCGGCGCGGCCAAAGCTGCCGAATGCCTCAAGCGTGGCGACCCCGAACAGATCGCACAGCCTTTTGTCCGCCGACTGGCTGTCGAACGATCCGCGCGACAGCGGCGTCAGCGCGACCCCGGCGTCAGCGGCCAGATCGCGCAGGCCCGCTTCGGCTGCCTCGCCCACCAGCAATTCGCGCGGGGCAAGGCGGGCCAGTTCGGGGGCCAGCCGCGCGGGCGGGCAGGGCATCACGCGGAACTCACCCGTGGAAATATCTGCCCAGGCCAGGGCACAATCCTCGCGCACCTCGGCAAAGGCAGCCAGGTAATTGGCGCGTCGCGCCTCAAGCAGGCTGTCCTCGGTCAGGGTGCCGGGCGTGACCAGCCGCACCACATCGCGCGCGACCACCGATTTCGACCCGCGCTTTTTCGCCTCGGCCGGGTCTTCCATCTGTTCGGCGATGGCGACGCGAAAGCCCTTGCGGATCAGCGCCAGAAGGTAACCCTCGGCAGCATGAACGGGCACGCCGCACATCGGGATCGGCTCACCCGCATGGGTGCCGCGCTTGGTCAGCGCAATGTCCAGCGCCGCCGCCGCCGCCACGGCGTCATCAAAGAACATTTCATAGAAATCGCCCATGCGATAGAACAGCAGCGCGCCCGGATTGGCGGCCTTGATGTCCAGATATTGCGCCATCATCGGCGTCGCGGGGCTGGTCTTGTGGTCGGTATCCATGCGCGGACTATATTAGAGAAATTAGTTGACCTGCCACTAAATATTATAAACCTGTGGTCATGGACCCGCGCAAGAACCCCTATACCCCCGGTGCCGGCACGCCGCCGCTTGAGCTGGCGGGGCGCGAACGGATCATCGAGGATGCCGACATCGCGCTGGATCGCATTGCGGCGGGGCGGCCGGGTCGGCCCATGATCCTGCTGGGCCTGCGCGGCGTCGGCAAGACGGTGTTGCTGAACAAGATCTACACCCTGGCCGAGGACAAGGGCTTTCTGACCGTCAAGATCGAGGCCCCCGAGGGTGGCGAGCTGGCGCAGCGCGCCTTTCCCGACCTCAAGCGTATCCTGATCCGGCTCAGCTCAACCGAGAATATCCGCGACAAGCTGCGCATCGCCGGGGCCGCGATGCGCAACTTTGCCGCGATGTTCAAGGTCAGCTATGAGGGGATCGACTTCGGCGCCTCGCCCGCCGACAGCGTGGCCGATTCCGGCGTGCTTGAGCGTGACTTTTCCGAACTGATGCGCGCCATCACCGAGGCCGCCGGTCAGGCCGGGCGTCCGATCGCGTTTTTCGTCGATGAGATCCAGTATCTGTCCGCGCAGGAACTGGGCGCGCTGGCCGTCACCTGCCATGAGGTCGCGCAGCGGCAACTGCCTTTCATCCTGTTCGGCGCGGGCCTGCCGCAGATCGCAGCGCTGGCGGGGGATGCCAAATCCTATGCCGAGCGGCTGTTTCACTTTCCGCAGGTCGGGCCGCTGCCCGAAGACGCCGCCCGCCGCGCGATCAGCGCCCCGGCCCAGGCCGAGGGGGTCGAGGTGACGGCGGATGCGCAGGCCCAGATCATGACCCGCACCCAGAATTACCCCTATTTCATTCAGGAATGGGGGTCGTTCCTGTGGAACCACGCCACCGCCAGCCCGATCACCCGCGACGATGTGGTGGGTGCCGAAGATGCCGTGATCGCCCATCTGGACGCCAATTTCTTTCGCGTCCGCTTTGATCGCTGCAAGCCGGTGCAGCAGAAATACCTGCGCGCGATGGCCGAACTTGGCCCCGGATCGCACAAGACCGGTGAAATCGCCGCCGCCCTGGGCTGCGAACCCAGCCAGCTTGCCGCCACCCGCGCCCAGCTGATTTCCATCGGCATGATCTGGTCGCAACGCCACGGCGAAACCGCCTTTACCGTTCCACTATTTGACGAGTTCATGAAACGTCAGATACCTGTGCTGGAACCGCATATCCCCAAACGCAAGGTCTGACATGTCCACCCGCAACCGCATCACCGACGAAGAAGCCCTTGCCTACCACCTTGAGCCGCGGCCGGGTAAGTTCGACGTCACGCCTTCGACCCCGATGGTCACGCAGCGCGACCTGTCGCTGGCCTACAGCCCCGGCGTGGCGGTGCCGGTCAATGCCATCGCGGCGAACCCCGAAACTGCCTATGACTATACCGTCAAGGGCAACATGGTCGCCGTCATCTCGAACGGTACGGCGATCCTGGGGCTGGGCAATCTGGGGGCCTTGGCCTCCAAGCCGGTGATGGAGGGCAAGGCGGTGCTGTTCAAGCGCTTTGCCGACGTGAACGCCATCGACATCGAGCTGGACACCGAAGACCCGGATGAGATCATCAACGCGGTCAAGCTGATGGGGCCGACCTTTGGCGGCATCAACCTTGAGGATATCAAGGCGCCCGAATGCTTCATCATCGAAAGTCGCCTGAAGGAACTGATGGACATTCCGGTGTTTCACGACGATCAGCACGGCACCGCGGTGATCTGCGCCGCCGGTCTGATGAACGCGCTGGAGCTGTCGGGCAAGAAGATCGAGGATTGCCGCATCGTGCTGAACGGTGCCGGTGCCGCCGGGATCGCCTGCCTTGAGTTGATCAAGGCGATGGGCGCGCGGTCGGAAAACTGCATCATGTGCGACACCAAGGGCGTGGTCTGGCAGGGCCGCACCGAGGGCATGAACCAGTGGAAATCCGCCCATGCCGCCGACACTCCGCTGCGCACCCTGGAGGAGGCGATGGTGGGCGCCGACGTGTTCCTGGGCGTTTCCGCCAAGGGTGCCGTGACGCCCGAGATGGTGGCCAGCATGGCCGATAACCCGGTCATCTTCGCCATGGCCAACCCCGACCCCGAAATCACCCCCGAGGAAGCCCACGCCGTCCGCCAGGACGCCATCATCGCCACCGGCCGCAGCGATTATCCCAATCAGGTCAACAACGTCCTGGGCTTCCCCTATCTGTTCCGCGGCGCGCTGGACATCCACGCCCGCGCCATCAACGACGAGATGAAGATCGCCTGCGCCCGCGCCCTGGCCGAACTGGCGCGCGAGGATGTGCCCGATGAGGTGGCGATGGCTTACGGCCGCAAGCTGACCTTCGGGCGCGACTACATCATCCCCACGCCGTTCGATCCGCGCCTGATCCACGTCATCCCGCCCGCCGTCGCGCAGGCCGGGATGGATACCGGCGTGGCCCGCCGCCCGATCATCGACATGGAGGGTTACGCCCAGTCGCTGAAGGCCCGGATGGACCCGACCGCCAGCATCCTTCAGGGGCTTTATGCCCGCGCCAAGGCCGCCCATGCCCGCATGATCTTTGCCGAGGGCGACGACCTGCGCGTCCTGCGCGCCGCCGTCGCCTATCAGCGCAACGGCCTGGGTCAGTCGCTGGTCGTCGGCCGCGAGGAAGACGTGCGCGCCAAGCTGGAAGGCGCCGGTCTGGGCGATGCCTACCGTGAGATCAAGGTGGTCAACGCCGGCAATTCCAAGCATGTCGAGACTTACCGCGACTTCCTCTATGGCCGCTTGCAGCGCAAGGGTTACGACGTCGAGGACGCCCACAAGATGACGACCCGCGATCGCCACATCTTTGCGGCGCTGATGCTGGCCCACGGCCATGGCGACGGTCTGGTGACGGGCGCCACGCGCAAGGCCGCGCATGTGCTGCGCATGGTCGGCCATGTGTTCGACGTGACCGCCGCCGATGGCGCGGTCGGCATCACCGCCGTGCTGCACAAGGGCCGGATCGTGCTGATGGGCGACACGCTGGTGCATGAATGGCCCGAGGCGACCGACCTGGCCGACATCGCCGAACGCGGCGCGCTGGTGGCGCGCGGCTTTGGCCTTGAGCCGCGCGTGGCTTTCCTGTCGTTCTCGACCTTCGGCTATCCGGTCAGCGAACGCGCCACCAAGATGGCCGAGGCCAGCAAGGTGCTGGACGCCCGCGGCGTCGATTTTGAATATGATGGCGAAATGACGGTGGATGTCGCGCTGAACCGCGAGCAGATGAAGGCCTATCCGTTCTGCCGCCTGACCGGCCCGGCGAACGTGCTGGTCGTGCCCGCGCGGCATTCGGCCAGCATCTCGGTCAAGCTGATGCAGGAAATGGCCGGGGCCACGGTGATCGGCCCGGTGCTGACCGGCGCGCCCATGCCGATCCAGATCTGTTCGACCGGATCAACGGTCAACGACATTCTGAACATGGCGGCAATCACGGCGGCCAAGCTGGGGCAGGTCAAGCCTGCGCGCCGCTGATGGGGGTGCTGGGCCGGTTCATTCTGGCCACCAGCCTGACCAATCTGGCCGATGGCATCGCGCTGATCGCCTGGGCCTGGATCGCCTCGCTTCTGACGCGCGATCCGGTGCTGATCGCATTGGTGCCGGTCGCGCTGAAGGCGCCGTGGTTCCTGTTCTCTGTGCCTGCCGGGCTGATCGTTGACCGGCTTGACCGACAGCGGCTGATCCTGCTGGCCGATCTGCTGCGTACGGCGGCCTATGCGGGGGCGGCGCTGGCGATCTGGCTGGCGCTGCCCTTTGCCGATCCGCCGTTGCGCGGCGTGGATCGGCCCGGCCTGTTCGCGCTGATCGGCCTGTTCGCGCTTCTGGTCGGCGCAGCCGAGGTGCTGCGCGACAATGCCGCCCAGACCATCCTGCCCGCGCTGGTGCCGCCCGCCGCGCTGGAACGCGCCAATGGCCGCCTGTGGTCGGCCGAGATGATCGCCAACCAGTTCGCCGGTCCCGCCCTCGCCGGTGTGCTGCTGGCCGCCAGCCCCGCCGCGCCGTTGGCGGTGAACGCGCTGGCGCTGGCCTTGGCGGCGGGCATCATCGCCCGGCTGCGCGGTGATTTCGCGCCGGGCCGCACCGACCCCCGCCCCTGGCGCGTCGAACTGGCCGAGGGTTGGCGGTTCCTGATCGCCTCACCCTTGTTGCGCGGGCTGGCGCTGCTGACCGGCTTCACCAATTTCGCGTTCGAGATGGTGATGATCGCGCTGATCCTGCTGGTGCAGGAGCGGCTTGGCCTGGGCGCGCCCGCGCTGGCCGCGATCTATGCCAGCGGCGCGGCGGGCGGGGTGCTGGCGGGGCTTCTGTCAGACCGGATCGCGGCACGGCTGGGCGGGGTCTGGTCGCTGCGCTGGGGGCTGCTGTCGATGCCGGTGTTTCCGCTGCTTGTCCTGACCGCGGACAGCCTGTGGCTGCTGTGCCTGGGCTTTTTCGTCAGCGAGTTCTTCGGCATCGTCTGGAATACCGTTTCGGTCAGCACCCGCCAACGCGCCGTCCCGCGCGCGCTGCTGGGGCGCGTGAACGCGCTGTATCGGCTGTTCGCCCTGGGGATGGTCCCGTTCGGCATGGTGTTGTCGGGGGTCGCGGTTCGACTGGCCGAACCTGTCTGGGGGCGCAGCGACGCGCTGCTGGCGCCGTTCGCCATCGCCGCAGCGGTGTTTGTGGTGATGATCCTTGCGGGATGGCGGTTCGTGGCGCGGCATTTGCCGCGTTAAGGGGCAGGGGGCGCTACCGCCCCCCCCCCGCCATCACGCCCCTAAAACGCCAACGGCGCGTTTTCCTTGACCTCTTTCATCACGAAAAACGTGCGGATCTGGCGCACGCCGGGCAATGAGATCAGCATCTTGCCGTGTAGCCGGTTGAAATCCGTCATGTCGCGGACGCGGATTTTCAGCAGGTAATCGAAATCGCCCGCGACCAGATGGCAGTCCAGCACCTCTTTCATGCCACTCACCGCGCCCTCGAAGGCGGCAAAGCTGTCGGGGGTGGATCGGTCCAGCACGACGCCGACCAGCACCAGCGCGCCCAGACCCACGGATTGCGGGTTCACCTGACCGCGCACCGCGCCCAGATGGCCGTCATCGAACAGCCGCTGCGTGCGCCGGTGACAGGTCGCGGCGCTGACATTCACCGCCTTGGCCAAGTCGGCATTGCTAAGTCGGCCATCGCGTTGCAGATGCCGCAGCATGTTGCGGTCGATTCGGTCCAGATCGGCCATGGAAGAACCTTTCATCAAAGTGCCTTCAAACGGATAATGCAGGGAAGTAATGGCAAATTGAAAGCATAATTAGCCAATTTCTGCCCCACAGATTGAAAGCACATTCAGCCCCGAACCGCCTAGGCTTCATCCCAACGCCAACAGGGAGACATCGATGTCGCTTCTTCAAAAGTTTGAACGCTATCCGCTGACCTTCGGCCCGACGCCGATCGAACACCTGCCCCGCCTGACCGAGGCTTTGGGCGGCAAGGTGCAGATCTATGCCAAGCGCGACGATTGCAATTCCGGGCTGGCGATGGGCGGCAACAAGCTGCGAAAGCTGGAATATATCGTGCCGGACGCCATCGCCTCGGGCGCGGATACGCTGGTGTCGATTGGCGGCGTGCAGTCCAACCACACCCGGATGGTGGCGGCGACGGCGGCCAAGATCGGCATGAAATGCGTGGTCATCCAGGAAAAATGGGTGCCGCATTACGATGCCGTCTATGACCGCGTGGGCAACATCCTGATGACCCGGCTGATGGGCGCGGATTCGCGGCTGGTCGATGATGGCTTCGACATCGGCATCCGCAAAAGCTGGGAAGATGCGATCCAGTCGGTCAAGGATGCGGGCGGCAAGCCCTATGCCATTCCGGCGGGGGCATCTGTCCACAAATACGGCGCGCTTGGCTATGTCGGCTTCGCCGAGGAGGTCGCCCAGCAAGAGGCCGAACTGGGCTTCAAGTTCGATTACATCGTGGTCTGCGTGGTCACCGGTTCGACCCAAGGCGGCATGATCGTGGGCTTTGCCGCGCAGGATCGTGCCGACCGGGTGATCGGCATCGACGCTTCGGGGACGCCGGAGCAGACCCGCGCGCAGGTGCGCCAGATCGTCGACAACACCGCCGAACTGGTCGGCCTTGGCCGCCCCGTGCGCGAGTATGAGATCGTCATCAACAACGACTACGCCTATCCCGCCTATGGCGTGCCCTCCGAGGAAACGAACGAGGCGATCCGTCTGGCAGCCCGGACCGAGGCGATGATGACCGACCCGGTGTATGAAGGGAAGTCGATGCAAGGCATGATCGACCTGACGAAAAAGGGCTTTTTCCCCGAAGGCTCGCGCGTTCTTTACGCCCATCTGGGCGGCGCACCGGCGCTGAACGGCTACAGTTATTTCTATAAGGACGGCTAAGCCGCGCGCTTGAACCGGGGCCGCTAGCACGCGGCCCCATCACGACCAAAGGGGGGCGCCATGACGGCACAGCATCTGAAAACCATCGAACAGCGGCTGCTGTGGCTGTCGCACTGGATGATTCACAACGCCAATCACCTGCGACCCAAGGTGGACGGCATCAAGATCGGCGGGCATCAGGCCAGCTCGGCCTCGATGGTGTCGATCATGACGGCGCTGTATTTCAGCGCGCTGCGGCCCCAGGATCGGGTCGCGGTCAAGCCCCATGCGGCGCCGGTGTTTCACGCCATGCACTATCTGATGGGCCAGCAAAGCCTTGAGAAGATGCAGAACTTTCGTGGCTATGGCGGCGCGCAAAGCTATCCCAGCCGCACCAAGGACAGTGACGACGTTGATTTCTCGACCGGCTCGGTCGGCCTTGGGGTGGGCATCACAGCGCTTGCGGCGATGGTGCAGGATTTCATCACCGCGAAAAGCTGGGGCCAGGACGTGACGCCCGGCCGCATGGTCGCCCTGGTCGGTGACGCCGAGATGGATGAGGGCAACATCTACGAAGTCCTGCAAGAGGGCTGGAAGAACGGCCTTCGCAACTGCTGGTGGATCATCGACTATAACCGGCAGTCGCTGGACGGCATCGTCCGCGAAGGCCTGTTCGAGCGCATCGAAAAGATCTTCGACGCCTTCGGCTGGGATGTGGTCCGCGTCAAATATGGCGCCTTGCAGCGCGCCGCCTTTGCCGAGCCGGGCGGCGATGCGCTGCGCGGCTGGATCGACGCCTGCCCGAATGCCGAATATGCGGCGCTGACCTATCGCGGCGGCGCGGTCTGGCGGCAGCGGCTGCTGGATGATCTGGGCGATCAGGGCGATGTCAGCGCGCTGATCGGGGCGCGCAGCGATGCCGAGCTGGCGGCGCTGATGGAGAACCTGGGCGGCAACTGCGTGCAGACCATGGCCGACACCTTTGCCGGCATCGACCACGACCGCCCGGTCTGCTTTCTGGCCTATACGATCAAGGGTTGGGGCACGCCGATTGCCGGGCACAAGGATAACCACGGCGGGCTGATGACCAAGGCCCAGATGGCGGAATGGCAGGCCCATATGGGCGTGCCCGAGGGGCAGGAGTGGGAGCCGTTCGCCACCGTCACCGACCGCCCCGCCTTGCAGGCGTTTCTGGACCAGGTTCCGTTCTTTGCCAGCGGCCCGCGGCGTTACCATGACGCGCAACTGCCGGTGCCCGCGATCGCCATCGACACCAGCCGCGAGATTTCGACCCAGGCGGCCTTCGGCAAGATCATGGACGATCTGGCGCGTGGCGACAGCGATCTGGCGGCGCGGATCCTGACCACCTCGCCCGATGTGACGGGCACCACCGGGCTGGGGGCCTTCGTGAACCGTCGCCAGCTTTTCGCGCGTGAGGCCCTGGCCGATGCCTTCATCGAACATCGGATTCCGTCCACTGCGAAGTGGAACTTTGCCCCCGAAGGGCAGCATCTGGAACTGGGCATCGCCGAGATGAACCTGTTCCTGCTGCTGGGCGCGGCGGGGCTGGCGCATAGCCTGTGGGGCAAGCGGCTGATCCCGATCGGCACCGTCTATGACCCCTTCGTGCATCGCGGTCTGGATGCGCTGAACTACGCCTGTTACCAGGATGCCCGGTTCATGATCGTCGGCACCCCGTCCGGCGTGACCCTCGCCCCCGAGGGTGGCGCGCATCAATCCATCGGCACGCCGCTGACCGGCATGGCGCAAGACGGGCTGGCGGCGTTTGAACCCGCCTTTGCCGATGAACTGGCGGTCATCATGGAATGGGCCTTTGATTACCTGCAACGCGATGGTGAGGGTGACCCCGACGAACGCACCTGGCTGCGGGATGAGACCGGCGGATCGGTCTATCTGCGTCTGACGACCAAGCCGCTGGAACAGCCCGGAAAACGCGCCGATGATGCGTTCCGGCAAGGCGCCATCGACGGCGCCTATTGGCTGCGCAAGCCCGGCCCGAATTGCGCCGTGGTGATCGCCTATCAGGGCGCCGTCGCGGATGAGGCGATCGCCGCCGCCGGCCTGCTGGCGGGCCACCGCCGGGATATCGGGGTGCTGGCGGTGACCTCGGCCGACCGGCTGAATGCGGGCTGGACGGCGGCGCAACGCGAACGCGCGCGCGGGAACGGCGCGGCGCAAAGTCATGTCGAACGCCTGCTGGCCGACCTGCCGCGCCATTGCACGCTGATCACCGTGATCGACGGCCATCCCGCCACCCTGGCCTGGCTGGGCGCGGTCGCGGGCCATCGCACCATCGCGCATGGCGTGGAACATTTCGGCCAGACCGGCACGATCGGCGATCTGGCGCGGCATTTCCGCATCGACCGCGTGGCCCTGGCTGAATCTGCGCTGATGCTGATCGAGGGCGACCGATCCGCCATGGCGGCGCTGCGCAATCTGGTGCCTTCATGACGGCTTGACGCGCGCCGCCCATGTCGCAATCTGGCCGCAGCCAGACCACAGGACGCGCCATGACCCATGATCCGCTGTTGCAACCCTTTCAGCTGAAGCACCTGACGCTGCGCAACCGGATCATGATTACCAGTCATGAACCCGCCTACCCCGAGGACGGGATGCCCAAGGGCCGCTATCGCGCCTATCACGTCGAACGGGCGCGCGCCGGGGTGGCGCTGACGATGACCGCCGGTTCGGCATCGGTCGCCCCGGATAGCCCGCCGGTGTTCAACAATATCCTGGCCTATCGTGATGAGGTCGTGGGCTGGATGCGCCAGCTTGTCGATGAATGCCACGATCATGGCGCGGCGGTGATGATCCAGTTGACCCATCTGGGCCGCCGCACCCGCTGGGACAAGGGCGACTGGCTGCCCGTCCTTGCACCCAGCCACGAACGCGAGGCCGCGCACCGCGCCTTTCCCAAGCGGATCGAGGATTGGGACATCGCCCGCGTCACCCGCGACTTTGCCGATGCCGCCGAACGGATGCAGGCCGCCGGTGTCGACGGGATCGAGCTTGAGGCCTATGGGCACCTGCTGGAACAGTTCTGGTCGCCGCTGACCAACGACCTGCCGCCGCCCTATGGCGGCAGCCTGGACAACCGTCTGCGCTTTACCTTCGACGTGCTGCGCGCCATCCGCGACCGCTGCGGGCCAGATTTCATTGTCGGGCTGCGCTATACCGGTGATCAGGTCCAGCCCGGCGGCATGGGCGCGGATGAGGGGATGCAGGTCAGCCAGCGACTGAAAGACAGCGGCCTGGTCGATTTCCTGAACGTGGTGCGCGGCCATATCGACACAGACCCCGGCCTGACCGACCTGATCCCGATACAAGGGATGCGCAACGCCCCCCACCTTGACTTTGCGGGCCAGATCCGTGCCGCGACGGGCTTTCCCACCTTTCACGCCGCCAAGATCCCCGATGTGGCCACCGCCCGCCACGCCATCGCCTCGGGCAAGCTGGACATGGTGGGCATGACCCGCGCCCACATGGCCGACCCGCATCTGGTCCGCAAGATCATCGAGGGACGCGAGGATGACATCCGCCCTTGCGTCGGCGCAAACTATTGCCTGGATCGCATCTATCAGGGCGGCATGGCCTTTTGCCTGCACAATGCCGCGACCGGACGCGAAGAAACCATGCCGCATGTCATCGCACCGGCTGCCGCGCCCCGTCGCATCACCGTCGTCGGTGCCGGTCCCGCCGGGATGGAGGCCGCCCGCGTCGCCGCCGAGCGCGGCCATGCCGTCACCGTGTTCGAGGCCGCCGACCAGCCCGGCGGCCAGATCCGCCTGACCGCCCAGGACAAGCGTCGGGCCGAGATGATCAGCATCATCCGCTGGCGGCAGGATCAATGCGACAAGCGCGGTGTCACCTTCCGCTTCAACACCTATGCCGAGGCCGACGATGTGCTGGCCACCGACCCAGATGTCGTCATCATCGCCACCGGCGGGCTGCCGCATACCGATGTGCTGGCGGCGGGCAATGACCTTGTGGTGTCGGCCTGGGACATTCTGTCGGGCGATGTGAAGCCGGGCCAGAACGTGCTGATCTTTGACGATGCGGGCGATCACGCGGGCTTGCAGGCGGCCGACCTCATGTCGGCCAGCGGTGCCAGGGTCGAGATCGTGACCCCCGATCGCAGCTTCGCGCCCGAGGTGATGGCGATGAACCTTGTGCCCTATATGCGCAACCTTCAGGCGCGCGACGTGACCTTTACCGTGACCTGGCGGCTGATGGATGTGGCGCGCGACGGCAACCTGTTGCGCGCCCGCCTGGGTAGCGATTACGGGCAGATGACGCGCGACCGGGTGGTGGATCAGGTCGTCGTCAACCACGGCACCCGCCCGCTGGACGATCTGTATTTCGCGCTGAAGCCGCTGTCGTCGAACCTTGGCGCGGTCGATTACCCGGCGCTGACATCGGGGCGGCCGCAGACGCTGGCGGATAACCCGCAGGGCAGCTTTCAACTGTTCCGCATCGGCGACGCGGTTGCCGCCCGCAACACCCATGCCGCGATCCATGATGCCCTGCGGCTGGTCAAGGATCTTTAGGCCCTAAGGCCCGGTCAACGCCGGTCGCAGCAGGCTGCGGTCAACGCTGTTCAGCACGAAAGCGCCAGCGGTGCGCAGGTCCAGCGGCTTGTCGGTCTGGTTGGCGCCCACATAGCGCGCCAGTGCCTCGAACCGGCGATGGTTCAGCGGGTCGGCGGGCAGGGCGCTGATGTCCAGCACCACCACCCCGGCCCGCTGGGCTGCCCTTGCCACGCCCGGATTGTTGGCTGCGATGGCGCCCAGACGCGGCCGCCCGCCGCCCAGCCGGGATGACAGCGCCAGCGCGCGATCATCGGGCGAGACCAGCACCACCATCGGATCGACCAGCGGCCCGATCACGCGCATTTGCCGGTCGAACATGAACAGATCGACATCCGGCGCGGCCAGCACGACCTTGAGGTTGTTCAGCGTCCGAAGGTCGCCCTTCAGGCGCAGCGTGCGCAGCGCCTCCAGCGTCAGCGCGCCGCCCATGCTGTGCCCGAACACCAGAAGCTGCGGGCGGCCCGGCCCGGTCAGGTCGTCCAGCAGGGCCGCCAGCGCATCACGCGACAGCAGCGCCGACTGGCGGTCCGCCTCGTATTCCAGCGGATGCCCGGCAGAAGGCCAGGCGAACAGCACCGGCACGATCCCCGGATCGCCATCCCGCGCCAGCGTGGCAAAGTTCAGCAGCGATTCAGCGAAGGTATTGTTGAACCCATGCACGAAAACCCCCAGCCCACCGTCGCGGCCCCGGCTTCGGGCGGCCGTCTGGTCCAGAAAAGCGGCTTTCGTCAGGTCTTTCCAGGCGGTGACCCGCGGCGGGCCATCGTGGCTGACGGCAATGTCATAGCTGCGATATTGCGGCATGGCCGAGGGCTGGGTGCCAAACCCGATCTGCGGCGGCGGGTCGGGCGCGCGGGTGCTGACCACATAGACGCGCAGCACGCGCGCTTCGGGGGGCGGCGGGGCAGGATGCAGGTCGTCCGATCCGGGCCGGGGCGCGCAGCCGGTCAGCAGCGCCACCATCAGCAACGTCATCCATAGCCGCATCGTCCCGCCTCCGCGCCGTGTCGCCGTAGCATCCAGCAGAATGGCGCGGCCTGCCAGCCCTGGTTGCGCGACGTCATTCAATATCGTGACAAAACGGTCGACAGGTGGCGGGTGCGATATTATCTATAGTTCATGAAACAGCCGCCATCTGAAACCCTTTCCGCCCGCATCGCCCGCATCCTGGCCGAACGCATCATCATGGGCGAGATTCCCCCCGGCGCGCGCCTGCGTCAGGATCATGTCGCCGCCGAGTTCGGCGCAAGCCACGTCCCCGTGCGTGAGGCCTTTCTGGCGTTGCAAACGCAGGGTCTGGCAGAAAGCGAACCTCGCCGCGGCTTTCGGGTCACCGATTTCGACGTAGCCGAACTGCGCGAGGTCGCCGAGATGCGCGCCAGCCTGGAATC
The DNA here is from genome assembly GCF_041927815.1 of Paracoccus zhouxuedongae. Lineage (NCBI taxonomy): Bacteria > Pseudomonadati > Pseudomonadota > Alphaproteobacteria > Rhodobacterales > Paracoccaceae > Paracoccus > Paracoccus zhouxuedongae. The sequence continues at coordinate 47,080 of NZ_JBHFHM010000014.1, read as the reverse complement.
GCTGGCGCTGCGCCACGCGGCGCCCCGCATCAGCCGCACGATTTTGCTGCAAGCCGAGGAGGTTACGCAACATGGCGACCGTGCAAGCAACCTCCGCGACTGGGAGGCGGCAAACCGTCGTTTCCACCATCTGATCCTGGCGCCCTGCGCCATGCCACGGCTGCTGCGCGCCATTGATGACCTGCAAGCCGCCAGCGCGCGGTTCCTGTTTGCCGCCTGGCGCCGCGACTGGGAGGCGCGGACCGATCACGATCACCGCGCCATCCTTGACGCCCTGCGCCGTGGCGACACGGATCTGGCCTGTGCCACCCTGGCCCGCCACGTCGGCTGGATCGGCAGACGGAAGATGTCCGCCAAAAATCCCTCTGCGATAGAGGGTTACAACATTTCTGGGTAATTATCTATAATCGGTATTGTCGAATCCCTTTGATCGGCTGTTGCTATAGATATTGTGCAGCGATCAAAGGATAGACTGATGACATCTTCCGCCATGGCCACTGGCCGTCCCATATACCTTGCGCGCGGATTTGCCGTCGCCTTGCTTGGCGCTGTGCTGATCACGCTGGGCGCCAAGGTGCAGATCCCGTTCTGGCCGGTGCCGATGACGCTGCACACGCTGGCGGTGTTCCTGCTGGCCGCGACCCTTGGGCCGCGCCTGGGGATGGCCGCGATGGCTGCCTATCTGACGGCGGGTGCGGCTGGCCTTCCGGTGTTTTCGGGATCACCCGAACGCGGCATCGGGCTGGCCTACATGGCCGGGCCAACCGGCGGCTATCTGGCAGGCTTCCTGCTGGGGGCCGGGCTGACCGGCTGGCTGGTCAAGGCGCGTGGGATGGGCGCGGGCCTGCCGGGCCGGTTCCTGGCGATGCTGGCCGGCCTGGTGCCGGTCTATGCGCTTGGCCTGGCGTGGCTGGCCGCCTTCGTGCCCATGTCGTCGCTGCTGACGGCCGGGCTGACCCCGTTCATCCTGGGCGATCTGGTCAAACTGGCCTTGGCGGCGCTGCTTGCCGGTGGCCTGTCGCGCCTGCGGGCGGCGCGGCCATGATCCGCACCGACTGGACCCTGGACGAGGCGCGTGCCATTCACGCGCTGCCCTTTCCCCAGCTGATGCACCGCGCCCAACTGGCCCATCGTGCGCATTTCGACCCGACCGTGATCGAAACCGCCAGCCTGCTCAGCATCAAGACCGGCGGCTGCCCCGAGGATTGTGGCTATTGCTCTCAGTCCGCGCATCACGACACCCGCGTAAAGGCGACGCGGCTGATGGCCAAGGCGGATGTGCTGGCCGCCGCCGCGCGCGCCAAGGCCGCCGGCGCGCAGCGGTTCTGCATGGGCGCGGCGTGGCGCAGCCCCAAGGACCGCGATATGGACAGCCTGTGCGAGATGGTGCGCGGAGTCGCCGACATGGGTCTGGAAACCTGCATGACCCTGGGGATGCTGTCGCCTGAACAGGTGGCCCGGCTCAAGGCGGCGGGGCTGGATTTCTACAACCACAATGTCGACACCTCGCCCGGCTATTATCCGCAGATCGTCAGCACCCGCAGCATGGATGATCGGCTTCAGACGCTGGAGAACGTGCGCAAGGGCGGCATCAAGGTTTGTTGCGGCGGGATCCTGGGCATGGGCGAGACCGCCGAGGATCGTATCGCCATGCTGGTCATGCTGGCCACGCTTCCTTCGCATCCCGACAGCGTGCCCGTAAACCTGTGGACCGAGGTGAAGGGCGTGCCGATCGAGGATGCCGCCCAGCCTGTCGATCCGCTAGAACTGGTCAGGATCGTCGCCTTGGCACGGATTCTGATGCCCGCCTCTGTCGTGCGGCTGTCGGCGGGCCGCACCGGTATCAGTGACGCGGTGCAGGCGCTGTGCTTTCTGGCGGGGGCCAATTCGATTTTCGTGGGCGACCAGCTTCTGACGACCGCCAACCCCGCGACCTGGCGCGACCATGACCTGCTGCGCCGCCTGGGGATGCGGGTGGCACCCGCCGACGCCATGTCCACCCATCATTGCGACGCAGGTTCGGCTGCCTTGCCGGACGGGCTTGCCGATGGCGCGGCATCGCCCGATCTTCGGCCTGATCGGTGCAAGGCAGAAAGCCAGCCCCTCAGCCCGCGCCCTTGACCGCATCGCAGCCTTGCGCCACAAAACGTCAGACGTCTTATGTTTGATCTGGGCCGAGAGGAAAGCCGATGACCCTTCTGGACAGGCTGCGCGGTGGGGTGGTGGCATCCTGTCAGCCGGTGGATGGCGGGCCGATGGACAGCCCGGCGATTGTCGCGGCGATGGCGCAGGCGGCGGTGGCGGGCGGCGCGGCGGGCCTGCGGATCGAGGGTGTCGCCAATCTGCGCGCCGTTCGCCCGCATGTCAGCGTGCCGATCATCGGACTGGTCAAGCGCGATCTGCCCGACAGCCCGGTGCGGATCACGGCGCTTGTGGGCGATGTGGTCGCCCTCGCCGAGGCCGGGGCCGACATCATCGCCTATGACGCGACCCCACGCCCGCGCCCCGATGCGCCCGATCAGGTGCTGGCGGCGATTGCGGCGGCGGGGCGGCTGGCGATGGCCGACTGCGCCACGCTTGAGGATGGCCGCCGGGCGCTCGCCGCCGGTGCGGCGATCATCGGCACCACGCTGTCGGGCTATACAGACGACACGCTGCGCGACGATGACGGCCCCGACCTCAGCCTGATCCGCGACTTCCGCGCGCTGAACGGTTTCGTCATGGCCGAGGGGCGGTTCAACACCCCCGAACTGGCCGCGCAGGCGATGCAGGCGGGGGCAGATGCGGTCACGGTCGGCAGCGCGCTGACCCGGCTTGAGCATGTCACCGGCTGGTTCGTCGCCGCCGTCAAAGGGCGCGGCTGATGCTGGACGGGTTCGCGGTCGACCTTGGCGGCAGCAAGATCGCGGCTGCGCGCATCACGGGCGGGCGCTTGGCGGCACGACAGCAGATCGCCACCGATGGCGATGGCGACTGGCAGGATCAAGTGGCTGCCATGGCCGCGCTGCTGGATGATCTTGGCTTTCGCTCGGGTGATCCGCTGGGCGTCGCGGTGGCCGGGCGCGTGGATCGGCAGGGCGGCTGGCACGCGGTCAACACCGGCACGCTGCGCGCCATTGCCGCCGCACCCCTGGGGCCGGAACTGGCGCTGTTCTTTGGCCCGCGCGCCCGCGCCATCAACGATGCCGCCGCCGCCGCCCTGGCCGAGGCGCGGGTTGGCGCCGGGCAGGGCGCCGACAACTTCGCCTTCCTGACGGTCTCGACCGGCGTGGGGGGTGGCATCGTTCTGGGCGGGCGGCTGGTCGACAGCGCCAGCGGGCTGGCCGGGCATGTGGGCTTTGTCGGCTCGCGGCTGGGGGACGGACGCTGCGGGTCGGGGCGCATCGGCACCGTGGAAAGCGTCGCCGCAGGCCGCGCCATCGCCGCTGCTGCTGGCGTCAGCGACGCCCGCGAGGCCTTTGCCGACCCCGGCCACACGCCGATCATCGACCGGTCCGCCGCCGCCGTGGCCGCGCTGATCGCGGATCTGACCACGATCCTTGGGCTGGACCGGGTGGCAATCGGCGGAGGCATCGGGCTGGCCGACGGCTATCTGGACCGGGTGGCCCGTCATCTGTCGGGTGAACCGCCGCTGTTCCGCCCCGATCTGGTGCGCGCAGCCCTTGGCCATGACGCGGGCCTGATCGGCGCATTGATCCATGCAAGCGAGGCGCCATGAAGGTTCTGATCCTTGACACCGCAGCCCAGGCCGCCGACCGCACCGCCGGGCTGATCGCCGAACAACTGGCGGCGCGTCCGGCCTCTGTTCTGGGGCTGGCGACGGGGGGCACGATGGTGCCGGTCTATCGCGCGCTGCGGGCGATGGTGGCGGCAGGGCAGGTCAGCTTTGCGCGCGCCACCACCTTCAACCTGGATGAGTATCTGGGCCTTTCCCCCGACCACCCGCACAGCTACCGCGCGACGATGCAGGCGGAACTGTTCGATCATGTCGATATCGACCTGGCCCGCACGCATCTGCCGATCGGCAATGCCCCCGACCCGCAGGCCGAGGCCGACCGTTATGAGGCCGCGATTGCCAGCCATGGCGGAATCGACCTGCAACTGTTGGGGATCGGCCAGAACGGCCATATCGGCTTCAATGAGCCGACCAGCAGCCTGACCTCGCGCACGCGGATCAAGACGCTGACCCGCGACACGCTGGAGGCGAATGCGCGCTATTTCCCCGATGGCGATATGCCGCGTTACGCGCTGACGATGGGCGTCGGCACGATCATGGATGCACGTCATTGCCTGTTGCTGGCGACAGGCGCCGCCAAGGCCGAGGCCGTCGCCGCGATGGTCGAAGGTCCGATCACCGCGGCTTGCCCGGCCTCGATCCTGCAAATGCACCGTCATGCGACGGTGGTGCTGGACCGTGCGGCGGCGGCGCGGCTGGAACTGCTGGGCTATTACGTCCACGTCCACCCGAACGGCGAGATGCCGGATCTGGGCTAAGGCCGGGCGCGGCTCGCGCGCCCGGCGGTTTCGTCAGCGCGCCAGCAGGCCGACCTCATGCAGGATGGTGCGGATCTGGTCGCGCGTCGCGGCGTCCAGATCGCGCAGCGGCGCGGGCATGGTGGCATGGGGGATGATGCCCAGTTCGGCCATGGCAACCTTGAAGGCACCCACGCCCGCCGCATCGCCCGACCGGCCCTGCGGGCGGAAGGCGATTTCGAACAGACGGGCCAGATGTTCCTGTTCCGTCACGGCGCGGGTGATGTCGCCCGCCTGCGCCGCCTGCCACAGCCGCACATAGGCGCCCGGATCGACATTGGCGAGGCCCGGCACCGCACCATCTGCGCCGATCAGCGCCATGGCATCCACCACCACCTCATGCCCGGTGAACAGCCGCAGCGGCTGACCGGCTGCGCGGTTCGCGGCGATCAGGCGGCGGAAGCCCACGTCATCGCCCGAGGAATCCTTGACCCCGACGATCACCCCGTCCTGCCCCAGCCGCACCAGCATTCCCGCCGACAACTTGCGATGCACACGCACCGGGATGTCATAGGCGAACAAGGGCACGCCCAAGCCGTCGGCGATGATGCGGAAGTGATCCTCGATCTCGGCCTCGTCATTGATCGTGTAAACGGGCGCGGTGGCGACGATGGCATCGGCGCCCGCGTCGATCAGGGCGCGCGCGCCTTCGCGGATGCGGGCGGCGGTCAGGTCGATGGCCCCGGCGATCACCGGCACCCGCCCGGCGGTGGTGCGCACCACGGTGTCGATGATGGCGCGGCGGTCGGCCTCGGTCAGATAGGCGACCTGGCCGGTCGATCCCAGCGGGAACAGGCCATGCACGCCGCCCGCCAGCAGGTGCTCGACGACCCCGGCCAAGGCGTCGTGATCGACGCGACCATCGGGGGTGAGGGGGGTGACGACGGGCGGGATGATGCCGTGGAACTGGGTTGCGGTCATGGGTTGATCCGTTCGTGGTGGTTGGTGGTGTCAGGGGTGCAGCAGGCTGGGGGCGGCGCCCAGCAGGCTGCGGGTATAATCCTGGGCGGGGCGGTCAAAGACCTGCGCGGCGGGGCCGTATTCGACGACCCGGCCCGATTGCATCACCGCGATGTCATCGGCCACATGCCGCACCGTCTGGATATCGTGCGAGATGAACACCATCCCCAGCCCCAGATCGCGCTTGAGGTCGGCCAGCAGGTTCAGGATCTGCGCCCGCACCGACACATCCAGCGCCGAGGTCGGCTCATCCGCGACGATCACCTGCGGGTCCAGCGCAAGGGCGCGGGCAATGGCCACGCGCTGCCTCTGCCCCCCCGACAGTTGCGAGGGAATGGCATCCAGCACCGATTGCGGCAGCCCGACCCGCGCGATCAGCGCGGCAACGCGCGTGCGGCGGCTGTCGGGGTCGCCGATGCCATGCACCTGAAGCGGGTCCAGCAGCGCATCGGCCACCCGCATCCGCGCATTCAGCGCCGTTGCCGGGTCTTGAAACACAACCGACACCACGCGGCCAAGCGCCCGGCGGGTGCGCGCGTCAAAGCGGCTGACCTGCTGGCCGGCGAAGTCGACCTGGCCTGATGTGGGCTGGATCAGCCCGACCATCACCTTGGCCGCCGTCGATTTGCCCGAACCGGATTCGCCCACAATGCCCAGGGTGCGGCCGCGATGCACCGCCAGCGACACCCCGTCCAGCGCCCGGAACACCGCGCCGCCCCAACTGCCGCGCGGGCGATAGGTCACGGTCACGTCGCGCAGCGCCATCACCGGCGCGGTCTTTGCCGTGGTCATGCGCGGTCCCCCCCGGATTGAAGCAGCGGCAGCACCGGCGGATCGTCGGGATGCGCGGCATAGGAATGCGTCGTCCCGGCGATCTGGCGCATCACGCGGCGAACGCCCATGTTGCGCGCCGGGTCAGAGGATCGTGGCGCGAACCGGTCGCCCGGCGGAAAGTCCAGTGGCGAGGGCACGGTGCCCCGCACCTGATGCAGCCGCTGCGCGCCGGCCTCGATCGACAGCACGGCGCCCAGCAGGCCTTGGGTGTATTCATGCACCGGCTGGGTCAGGATCTCTTGCGTGCGGCCCTGTTCGACCATCTGCCCGGCATACATCACCGCCACGCGATGCGCGATTTCGGCCACCAAAGCCAGGTCATGCGACACGAACAGCATGGCGAAACCCAGTTCCTGCCGCAGCCGGTTCAGCAGGTCGATCACCTGCTTCTGCACGGTTACATCCAGCGCGGTCGTCGGCTCATCCGCGATCACCAGCTTGGGGGCGCGGGTCAGCGCCATGGCGATCAGCACCCGCTGACGCTGGCCGCCCGACAGTTCATGCGGATAGGACCGCAGCGTGCGCGCCGGGTCCAGGCCCACCATATCCAGCAGGCTTTCGGCGCTGCGGGTGCCGCCCCGGCTGGTCAGTTGCGCCATCTGCGACCGGATCAGCATCGCCGGGTTCAGCGATGACAGCGCATCCTGATAGATCATCGCGATGCCGGTGCCCCGCAGCGCGTTACGTTCGGCGCGCGGCAGGGTCAGCAGGTTGCGCCCCTCGAACAGGATTTCGCCCTCGATCCGGGCGCGGCGGTCCAAGAGCCCGGTGATCGCCAATGAGGTGATCGACTTGCCGCAACCGGATTCCCCGACAAGCGCCAGTGTCTCGCCCCGGTGCAGGTCGAAGGACACGTCATCGACCACATTCACGCTGCCATGGCGGGGAAAGCCGATGGAAAGGTTGCGCACCTCCAGCAGGGGCGGGGTGTCGGGGCGGTGAAAGACCAGCCGGTCGGTGCGGCGCAGTTCCACCGCGCGCAGCTCGGCCAGACGGGTGGCCAGCGGGGTGGCCTCGTCGCGCGGCGTGGCATCGTCGATCTGCGCCTCGACGGCGGCGGCGCTGATCGTGCTGCGGGCGCGGGGCGCGGCCATGGCGTCTGTCATGCCCTCGGCCAGGATGTTCAGCGCCAGCACCGTCAGGGTGATCAGCATCCCCGGAAAGAACGTCGCCCACCACGCCCCCGACATCACCAGTTGCCGCCCCGAGGCGATGACATTGCCCCAGGACGGGTGCGGGTCCGGCACCCCGGCCTGAATGAAGGACAGCGAGGCCTCGAACACGATGGCATCGGCGACCAGCACGGTGGCGAACACCAGGATCGGCGCCAGACAGTTGCGCGCCACATGCCGGATCAGGATGCGCGGGGTCGATGCGCCCATGACGCGGACGGCGGCGACGTAATCCTCGCCATACTGGCCGATGATGTTGGCGCGGATCACGCGGGTCAGTTGCGGCGTATAGAGAAAGGCGATGGTCAGAACCAGCACCGGCAGCGACTGGCCAAAGACGCTGACAAAGACGGCGGCCAAGGCAATGCCGGGAAATGACATCACCATGTCCAGCGCGCGCATCAGCGCCTCGGACAGCCAGCGGTGGGCGGTGGCGGCGATGGCCCCCAGCACGGCGGCGGCGGCCAGGGCGATGCCGGTGGCCGCCAGCCCGATCACCAGCGAGGACCGCGCGCCGTAAACCAGCCGCGAGAAGATGTCGCGGCCCTGCCGGTCGGTGCCGAACCAATGCGTGCCGTCGGGCGCGGCGGGGCCGGGGGTCAGGCCGGTGGACAAAGGGTCGAACCGCGCGATCAGCGGCGCGCAGATCGCCGCCAGGCTGACGATCAGCACAAAGCCAAGCGCGATCCGCGTCAGCAGGGGCAGGTTGCGCAGCGCCGACAGGCGCAGGCCGGGCACAGACAGGCGGCGGGTCAGGTCATCGCGCAGCATGTCACACCGACCGGATGCGCGGGTTGACCAGCACATACAGCAGGTCGACGATGATGTTGATGACGACAAAGGCCAAAGCCACGGTCAGCGTGACGCCCTGCACCAGATTGGGTTCGTTGTTCGTCACGCCATTCATGATCAGCATCCCCATGCCGTTGATGTTGAAGATGATCTCGATCACCACGGCGCCGCCCATCAGATAGCCGATGCGCAGGCCAAGCACGGTGATCGGGGTGATCAGCGCGTTGCGCAGCACGTTGCGCGCCACCACCACGCGGCGCGGCACCCCGGCGCCAAGCGCGGTGCGGACATAATCGCGGTCCAGCTCCTCGACCATGGCGGTGCGCACCACGCGCGAAAGCTGGCCGATGACGGGCACCGCCAGGGCAAAGGCGGGCAGCAGCATCCGCGCCAGCCAGCCCGCCGGGTCATCCATCAGCGCCGGCAGCCGCCCGGAGGTCGGCAGCAGCGAAATCAGCCCGACCCGGTTGCCGAAGGCCTGAATCAGCAGCACCGCCAGCCAGAACGACGGCGTAGACAGCGAGGCGACCGACAGCACCCGGATCACCTGATCGGGCCAGCGGTCGCGATAGATCGCCGCCACCACCCCCAGCACCAGTGCCGCCGCGACGGCGATCACCAGCCCCAGGAAGGTCAGTTGCAAGGTGATGGGAAAGGCGCGCGCCACCTCATCGGTGACGGGCAGTTGGCGCGCCGAATAGGTGCCCAGATCGCCCCGCACCATGCCGCCCAGAAAGCTGACATAACGCGTCAGCAGCGGGTCGTTCAGGCCATGCGCCTCGCGATAGGCTTCGCGCGCCTCGACCGACGCGCCCTCGCCCAAAGCGGTGATCGCCGGGTCGATCTTGGAAAACGACATGATGAAGAACACCAGAAAGGTGATCCCCAGGACGATGACCGGCAGTTGCAGCAGACGGCGGCCGATCAGGGTCAGGACGTTCAGCATAGGGGCGCCTTTGCTTGGGGCAGATGTGGCCCCGGCGGCTGGTGCGCGCCGCCGGGACCGGTCGTGCGGCGGGCTTACTTCGCCACGCCCACATCCAGCAGCGACAGGCCGGTGGTCGGCACCGGCGCAAAGCCGACCAGACGCTCGGCGTCCCAGGCGGTCGGCAGTTGGCGGTGGAACAGCGGATACAGCGGCACCTGATCCGACAGCAGGTCAAAGGCCTCATTCCACTTGGCCTGCTGGGCGTCGCCGTCCAGGCGCAGGGCCTCATCCAGGATGCCGGTCAACTGGGTGTATTCCGGGCTGCCCGCCCAGCGATAACGATCCTTGGGCCAGACGTTGTCGCCATACCACCATTGCATCAGGATGTCGGGATCGTTGCCGAAGACCGACGGATCGCCCGGCGCGATCATCACCTGCATGTCGCCGGCATCAACCTTTTTATACTGGCCGCCCGCCTGGCCGATATCCAGCGTGGTCTGGAAGCCGACCTGATCCAGCGAATCCTTGATGATCGGGGCCACGTCCTTGACCCAGCCGTGGTCCGAGCTCATCAGCGTGATCTGCGGATTGGGGGTGCCGGCCTCGGCCAGCAGCGCCTTGGCCTTTTCGGCGTCATGGCTATAGACGGTCGCGGCGCGGTGATAGTTCGGATGCCCCTCGGGCAGGAACGAGGTCGCGGGCGCGGCATTGCCCAGCATCCCGGTGCCGATGATCTTGTCCATGTCCAGCGCATAGAAGAACGCCTGGCGCACGCGCACATCGTCAAAGGGTTCGGCCTGGGTGTTGAACATCGCGAACAGCAGCCCGAAGGACTGCGCCTTTTCCAGGGAGGCCTGGGCGGCCACCGCATCGGCGTCGATATAGGGCACGTCCTCGATCGCCATCACGGTGCCCGAGGTCAGCGCGTTCACCCGCGCGGTCGGGTCGGCGATCAGGTTCCAGACCAGTTCCTTGGCCAAGGCCGGGCGCGGGCCGTTATAGGCGTCGTTGCGTTCAAAGACGATCTTGTCCTCGGGCACGGCGGACACGATCTTGTAAGGCCCGGTGCCGATCGGCAGCTTGCCAAAGCCCTCGGCATCGGCTTCGACAGCGGCCTTGGGCACGATCTTGACCGACCCCAGCCGTTCGTTGAACAGCGAGAACGGGAACTTGGTGGTGATGCGCACGGTCTGCGGATCGACGGCTTCCACCGTGTCGATGAACGACACGAACGACCGGAACAGCGATTTCGATTCCGGGTCCATCACGCGCTGATAGGAAAACACCACGTCGTCGGCGGTCACCGGGCTGCCGTCATGGAAGGTCGCGCCATCGCGCAGCTTGATGTCATAGGTCGTGCCATCGGTGCTGCTGGGCAGCGCGGCAGCCAGCGCGGCATAGGGTTTGCGCGTCACCGGGTCCAGATCGACCAGACCTTCGAACACATGCCAGTTGGCGGCCAGAGTCACCGCGCCGGATGCGTTCAGCGGGTCGAACGAACCCGACAGGCCATAGGCGATGGCCACTTCCAGCGTGGCATCGGGGTTGATTTCGGCGGTTTCGGCCAGGGCCGGTTTGGCGTTGACCAGTGCCAGCCCCAGGCTAAGGGCGGCGGCGCCCAGCATCAGGTGCCGGCGGGTCACTGCGAAAGCTGTCTTGGACATGGTTCCTCCCCATCGCTTGACATCAGACGTCATACATCATGTAGAACGAACGGAAAGGTGGCGCAATCCTCTTGTGCTGATCGGGGGAAATGCCGCTATAGACCGAAAGCCGAACCCTTTTGCGTGGGAAGCCAATGTGATGGACGCGCCCTTTGACACCGCCCCGCCCGCCGCCGGCCGGATGCGCCGCGCCACCACGGCTGAACAGATCAAGGCGCTGATCCTGCGGCGCGGGCTGCGCCCCGGCGATTCCATCCCCACCGAAGCCGAGCTGTGTCAGGAACTTGGCGTCTCGCGGTCATCCCTGCGCGAGGCGATCCGCACCCTGGCGACGCTGGATATCGTCGAGGTCCGCCACGGCCACGGCACCGTCGTCGGCCAGATGAGCCTGGATTCGCTGGTCGAAACCCTGGTCTTTCGCGGCGTGCTGTCGCCCGGCGATGACCTGGAGGTGCTGCGCGAGGTGGTCGAGTTGCGATCCGCGCTGGATCTGGCGATGGCCGACCGGGTGGTCGCCGCGCATCGCGGGCGCGACCATCCGGTGCTGGCCGGGCTGGTGGCGCAGATGGTCGAGCTTGCCGACCGGGGCCAGACCTTTCTGGCCGCCGACCGGCAGTTTCACACCGAACTGCTGGCGCCCATCGGCAATCAACTGGCCGGGCAGTTGGTGACCGCCTTCTGGGACATTCACACCGCCGTTCTGCCGCGTCTGGGCCTGGCCTTGCCCGCCGATCTGCGCCAGACCGCGCAGGCCCATGGCGACCTGCTGGCCGCCGCACAGGCCGGGGATGTGGCGGCCTATCGCACGGCGGTGGTCGACCATTATGGCCCGCTGTTGAAAATGCTGGCCGGGTCCGCGCAACTTTCCTGAACCGGGCCACGTTTCCATGGCTGTTCCCCCAAAGGTGCGCCCCATGCAGATCGTGGCGCTTTACCTGTCCACATTGGTGATCTTTCTGGTCATCGACGCCATCGGCATCACCCTGTTGATCAAGCCGGTGTTTCAGACCCATGTCGGGCATCTGCTGGCCGATCCGATGCGAATCGGCCCGGCGGTGATCTTTTACCTGGGCTATATCGCCGGGCTTTTGTATTTCGTCTCGGTCCCCGCGCTGGAACGCGGCGCCGCGGGCCAGGCGCTACTGCGCGGCGCGATCCTGGGCCTGCTGTGCTACGCCACCTATGAGTTCACCAATTTCGCCACCCTGCGCGACTGGTCGGTGCGCCAGATGTTGATCGACACCACTTGGGGCGGGGTGCTGACCGGATTTTCGGCCTGGGCCGGGCTGACCGTCACCCGCTGGTTGTCATGACGGATCTGATCCTGGGCGACAGCGGCACCATCGGTGCGGCACTGGCCCAGGCGCTGCGTTCGCGCGGTGATCAGGTGATCGACGGGCCGACCCCCGCCGACACCGGCAGTTTTTCCGACGGGCGCGCCAAACGGGTCGAGGGGTAGCGCCTAGCCCTTCAGCCAGGGGGCCAGCTTGTCGGTAATCGCCCGCGCGCCGGGCTTGGTCATCGACCCCCAGGTGCCGACGACGACGCCATTCGGGTCCAGCAGCACCTTGTTGAAGTTCCACGAGGGTTCAAAGCCCTGCGTGTCGCGCAGCCAGCGATAGAAGGGGTGGGCATCGGCGCCCTTGACCGGCGTGATGTCGGCCATCGGCAGGGTGATGCCGAACTTGATCGTGCAGAACTCTTTCACGCGCTTGGCGTCGTCATATTCCTGATCAAAGCTGTTCGACGGCACCGCCAGCACCACCAGACCGCGCGGGCCAAGGCTGTCGTGCAGGGCCTGCATATCCTCAAGCTGGCCGGTAAAGCCGCACATCGAGGCGGTGTTGACCACCAGCACCGGCTGGCCGCGCCAGTCGGCGGTGTTCAGCGTGCCGCCGTCGATGGACGGAAAGGTAAAGCCGGGGGCATCCGCCGCCATCGCGGGGGCGGCGGTCAGCGCGGCAAGCGTCAGGGCGACAAACAGGCGACGGTTCATGACGGTTCCTTTCCAGAGGTGCGGGCCGCGTCGCGGGTCAGGCGGCGGGTCAGGCGGCGGGTCAGGGCAAGCGCCGCGCCATAGGGCAGGGCGCGCAGGATCTTCAGCGGCCAGGTCAGGCGGCGGGGAAAGTGGACCTCGAACCCGCGCCGGTCCAGACCCGCGACGATGCGGTTTGCGGCGGCTTCGGGCGTCATCAGGCCGGGCATGTCGAAATCGTTGCGCGCCGTCATCCGGGTGGCGACGAAGCCGGGGCAGATCAGCCGCACATCGACGCGCGGCCACAGCTCGGCCCGCAGCGTCTCGGCCAGATTGATGACGCCTGCCTTTGTGGCGGAATAGATCTGGCCCTGCGGCAGGCCGACATAGCCCGCCACCGATCCGGTCAGCGCCAACTGCCCACCGGGGCGCAGCAGCGGCACGGCGGCCTGCGCGAACAGCAGGCTGCCGGTCAGATTGGTGGTCACGATCTGCGCCGCGCGCGCCGGGTCGGCCTGCATCGCCGCGCCGGGATCATACAGAGCCGCCAGCGTGATCGCGCGGTCGATCGGCCCCACCTGCGCCGCCACCTGCGCCAGACCTTCGGCATCGGCGGTGTCGCAGGGCAGGGCGGTCGCGCCCAGCTCCGCCGCCAGTGCCGCCAGCGGGCCGGGGGATCGCGCCGACAGGATCAGCCGCGCCCCGCGTGCCGCATAGGCGCGTGCCACGGCGGCGCCGATGCCGTCCGACGCGCCCATGATCCAGATGGCGGGGGCGTCAGGCATGGGCCAGCCGGTATTGCATCACATCGGTGCGGCCGGTGGCGAAACCGGCGATGCAGGCGGCCAGATAGAACCGCCAGACCCGGATGAAGCCCGCGTCAAAGCCAAGCGCCGCGACCTCATCCCGGCGGGCGTCGAACCGGTCCAGCCATTCGCGCAGGGTGCGGGCGTAATCGGCGCCAAAGCCGAAGGCGTCCTCTACCCGCAGGCCCGCGCGTTCGGCCTGATCGCGGAACCGGCTGGGCGAGGGCAGCATTCCGCCCGGAAAGATGAAGCTGCGGATCATGTCGCTGCCCTTGCGGTAGCGGTCAAAATGGCGGTCGTCGATGGTGATGGTCTGGATCATGGCGCGGCCTTTTTGTGCCAGCACCTCGCGCAGCTTGGCGAAATAGACCGGCCAGAACTTTTCGCCGACCGCCTCGAACATCTCGATCGACACCACATGGTCGTAGCGCCCGGCCTCGTCGCGGTAATCCTGAAGCGCGATCTGCGCCCCCGGACCCAGCCGTTCGCGGGCATAGGCCGCCTGTTCCTGCGACAGGGTCAGGCCCTTCGGCGCGAAATCGCCGCGCGACAGGGCGCGTTCAGCAAAGCCGCCCCAGCCGCAGCCGATCTCAAGCAGGCGCCCGGATGGCGCGCCAAGCCCGTCGATCATGCGGTCATATTTGCGGTGCTGCGCCGCCACCAGATCGTCGCCCGGCCCGTAGAGGGCCGAGGAGTAGGTCATCGTCGGGTCCAGCCACAGCCGATAGAAATCATTGCCCAGATCGTAATGCGCCGCGATCCGGCGCGGGTGTTGCGGTTCATCAGATAGATCAGCCGCGCCGCCAGCGCCTGAATCGGGTGGCCGTGAACATAGCGATCCAGCGCGCTTTCGTTCACCAGCCCCAGCGTCAGAAGCGCGGTCAGGTCGGGCGTGTCCACCCAGCCGTCGCGATAAGCCTCGGTCAGGCCGATGTCGCCTTTCGCCTCCAGTGCGGGCACCGCGCGCCAGTCGGCAATCGTCAGTTCCGCCGCCGGGCCGGGCGCGGGGCCGACGAAATCGCGCACCTGCCCGTCGGGCGTGGTCAGCCGCAGGCTGCCATGGCGCAGTGCGGCAAGGCTGCGCAGAAGCTGATCCTGAAAGCGGCGTTCAAACATGCGGATGGCACCCTTGGCCCGGTCTGCTGCCGCACCTTCAGCGCGCGAGCTGGTCGCGTCGGCTTGGGCCGGTTTCGGATAAAAACGGACGCGCCGCCGCACAAGTTGCAGCGCTTGCCAGTGGATCAGCGCCATCACCCGCTGCGCCTGCAACGGATGGCGCAGGCGCGCGGCGCGCAGGCTGGCGGGCGTCAGCGCCCGCGCAGGCCCCGCCATCGAGGTGCCGAGCCGCACCGCCCCATCGGCGCCGATCCAGTCGACCCAGGCCCCGAACCGCCCCGGCCCCGCGTCAAAGCAGAACACATAATGGCCGTTGCGCGGCAGAAAGGGCGAGACGTGAAACAGCTTGTCCCCAGTGATCCGGTCGCAGGGGGCAATCGGGCGGCCATCGGGGTGGCGGCACAGATACAGGTGCCATTCGCCAAAGGTATTCGACACCTCGGCCAGCACCGCCCGCAGCCCGCCCGCGTCGCGCGCCAGCCAGAAGCTGACCGGGTTGAAGCCATAGAAACTGCTGCGCGGCATCGTCACCAGTGTGACCTGCGCATCGGCCAGCCCGACCGGGGCCAGCTGATCGCGGATGAAATCGCCAAGCGCGCTGCCGTCGCGCAGGCCATAGTCGCGCCGCCGCAGCGACCAGATCCCGGCGCGGTCGGGGCGGATCGGCAGGTGGCCCGCCTCGAACGCGGCCAGGGGCAGGGCCAGATAGGTGGCGCGATAGCGGAACTGGCGCGCCGCCTCGCCGCTGCGGCCATGCCAGATCGCGGTGTCGATCAGCGCGCCATCCCACAGATCGACCGGGCGGTCAGCGCACATCGCTGGTCCCCCAGGGGTCCGGCCCCAAGGGCCAGTCGATGCCCAGCGACTGCGCCACGCGCAGCGCCGACAGCAGCCCATCCTCGTGAAAGCCATAGCGCGTCCAGGCCCCGGCGTAATGGATGCCGCCGCGCCCCTGAATGGCGGGCAGCCGCGCCTGCGCCGCCATCGCCGCCGCGTCGAATTGCGGATGCGCGAAGGTGGCCTGATCGTGGATCTGCTGCGGCTCGACCTCGGGGTTCAGGGTGACGATCAGCGGCTGCGGCGTGGTCAGGTTCTGCAACCGGTTCATCCAGTAGGACAGGCTGATCGGCCGGTCGGTGGTCGGCGCGCGCGCTGCGGTGACATAGTTCCACGAGGCCCAGGCCCGCCTGCGGCGCGGCATGAAACGGGTGTCGGAATGCAGCACCATGCGGTTCGGCTGGGTGCGCAGCGTGCCCAGGATCGCGGCCTCATCGGGGTCGGGGCGGTCCAGCAGCGCCAGCGCTTGCGGGGCATGGGTGGCGATCACCACGCGGTCGAAATCCTGCGGGCCGGCGTCGGTCATCACCGTTACCCCGGCCGGATGCCGACGCAGCCCGCGCACCGCGCAGTTCAGCCGCAGCGCGCCGCGTAACCGCGACAGGATCGCCTGCACATAGACCTGCGATCCGCCCTGAACCGTCATCCATTTCGGATGGCGGTTCACTGTCAGCAGGCCGTGATTGTCGAAGAACCGCAGAAAGGCCGCCGCCGGGAAATCCAGCATCCCCGCGGTCGGCGTCGACCAGATCGCGCCCGAGATCGGCAGCAGGAACCGATCCCGAAACGCCGCGCCGAGGCCCATGGCGTCGATCAGATCGCCCAGCGATCCCGTCGTGCCATGATGCGCTGGGGCCTGCCGGAAGAACCGCAGGATGTCGCGCACCAGCCGCCAATGCGCCGGGCTGGCCATCAGCCCCGGCTGCGCCAGCAGGGCCAGCGGCGTGGTGGTGCCATATTCGTAACGCCCACCATCCAGGCTGACCGAAAACGACATGTCGCTGGGCGACAGGGTGACGCCCAGATGATCCATCAGCGGCACGAACAAGGGATAGGTGCGGGCGTTGCAGACGATGAAGCCGGTATCCACCGCCACGCCCCCCGCCATCACGGTACGGGCATGGCCGCCGGGCCGCGCCTCGGCCTCGAACAGGGTGACGTCGTGATGCGGGTCCAGCAGAAAGTCGGCACCCAGACCGGAAATGCCGCCGCCAATCCCGCAATCTTCATCGTTCCCCCACACCCGGCGAAACCGGTATCGACGAAACGATGCGCGCCGCGCAAGGGTTGCGCGTGCTGCAGATTTCTTTTGCGCCGGTGGGGTCAGGCGATGGTGGCGGTCGCATCCATCGCCAGGGCGCCGTCGCTCCGACGCGCCCACAGCCGGATGCTGCGGCCATCGCCCTGCGTCTGGCCGTGAACGCTGAAGGGCGCGGTGTCAAAGATCGTCGCCAGCGCGCGGAACTGGAAATCGGTGACAGTGGCCTCCGGCATCTGGCGCCGCAGCAGGTCCAAAAGCAGCGTCGCCAGCAGCGGGCCATGCACCACCAGGCCGTCATAGCCCTCGGTCCCGGTGCAGAAGGGGTGGTCGTAATGAATGCGGTGGCCGTTAAAGGTCAGCGCCGAATAGCGAAACAGCAGCACCGGGTCGGGGGTGATGTCGCGGGCAAAGGCCCAGGTGTCGGGCGCGGGCGGCGGCGCGGTGATGGGGGCAAGCGGGTCGGCGGGCTGGCGATAAACGATGTCGTGGTCTTCCTCGATCCCCAACACATCGCCGTCAAAAACCTGATGGCGCACGGTGACGAACACCAGATCGCCCGACCGCCCCGCCTTGTGGGTGACCGATGCCACGGTCGAGACCTTGCGCAGCACCTGCCCGATGCGCATCGGCGCCAGCCACCGCAGGCGGCTGCCCGCCCACATCCGGCGTGGCAGCGGCACCGGCGGCAGGAAGCCGCCAAGCGCCGCATGGCCGTCATATCCGGCCTGCGCCCGCTTGAAGATCGGCAGGAAATGCAGCCAGTGCCACAGCGGCGGTAGCGGCGAGCCATCCGCATAGGGGGGATCGTCGCGGTCCAGCGTGGCGGCAAGTGCATTGGCGGGAAAGGGCGCGATGCGTTCGGTCAGCGTCTCGGTCTGGCCGATCCAGCCTTGCAGATGGGCGATGTCGATCATCGTGCGGTGCCTTGGGTCATGCCCGTTGATCGCAGCGCCGCGCGCCGATGTCCAGATCAGCCAGCCAGTTCGCCCGCCAATCGGTCCAGCCGCTGATAGGCCGCCCAGCGGCGGGCGTGGATCGCCTGCCAGGCGGGGTCGGGCGCGATCTGGTCGCGGATGCCCGCCAGCGCCGCCTGCGCGCCCCCCACCGCCATCAGCGCGGTGACGGCCGCGCCCAGCAACACCGGCTCATCCGCGTCGGGGATCAGCACGGTGCAGCCGGTCGCATCGGCGTAAAGCCGCGCCAGCAGCGGGCTTTTCGCATGGCCGCCGCACAGGATCAGCCGGGTGATGGCATAATCGGCGGCGTTCAGGCGGTCGATGATGGCGCGGGTGCCATGGGCGATGCCCGTGGCCGTGGCCCAGTAAAGCCGCAGGAACTGCTCGGGCGGGTCGTCAAAGGTCAGCCCGGCGATGATCGCGCGGCGGTCGGGATCGGCATGGGGGGATCGGTTGCCCAGAAAGTCGGGCAGCACGTGCAGATCGGGCGCAGGGTCGCCATCGGCCATCCGGTCCAGGATCGCGGCCTGCACCCGGCCATGCACATCGGGACCGAAGGCCGCCGCACCGGCATGGCTGGCCACCAGATGATCCAGCGCCGCGCCGGTGGCGGTCTGGCCGCCCTCGTTCAGCCACAATCCGGGCAGCACCGCGCCCAGATACGGCCCCCAGACGCCCGGCACCGCCTGCGCCTGCGGGTGCAACGCCATGTGGCAGTTCGAGGTGCCGGCGATCAGCGCCAGCGTATCCGGCGCGGGCGCGGCGCCCAGCACCGCCAAGGCCCCGGCGTGGGCGTCGATGATCCCGGCGGCCACCCGCACGGCTGTCGGCAGGCCCAGATCGGCGGCGGCCTTGGCGGTCAGCGGTCCCAGATCGGTGCCGATGTCCACCGCGCGATCGGGCACTTTGGTTCGCGCCTGAAGATCGGTCAGGTCGATGGCCGCCAGAAAGTCGCCGTCCCAGGCAGGGGTCTGATCGGGCAGATAGCCCCATTTGCAGGTCAGCGTGCAGGCCGACCTTTCGTTCGACCCCGAGGCCTTCCAGGTCAGCCAATCGGCCAGATCAAAGGCCGCGCCCATCCGCGCCCACAGATCGTGGCGATGCGCCTTGAGCCACATCAGCTTGGGCATCTCCATTTCCGGCGACATGGTGCCGCCGACATAGGCCAGCGGCCGCGCGCCGGTGGCATTGGCGCGCGCCGCCTGTTCGGTGGCGCGCTGATCCATCCACAGGATCACGTCCCAGTCGCCCGACAGGGGCAGAGGCGCGCCTTGCGCATCGGTCAGCACCAGCGAACAGGTGGCGTCAAAGCCGATACCCGTGACGCGCGCCGGATCGACCCCGGCTTGCGCCATCGCGCCACGGACCGAGGCGCAGATCGCCCCCCAGATGTCGGCGCTGGATTGCTCGGCCCAACCGGCCTGCGGGTGGTGGATGCGCAGGCCCTGGCGGGCGCTGCCCAGCATCCGGCCCTGGGCGTCGAATACCCCGGCGCGGGCGGATTGCGTGCCGACGTCAACCCCGATCACATAGGTCATCGCGTTCCCCTATCTTCGCCGCAACAGGCTGGTGCGGCCGATCATCACGATGATCAGAAAGCCGCCCCAGACAGCGGTCACCAGATGCTGATTGGCCCCCAGCACGTTCATGCCGCTGGCGATCAGTTGCAGGCTGACCAGCGCGATGGCCAGCGGCACCACCCGGCCAAAGCCGCCGAACGGATCGGCCCCGGCCAGAAAGCACGCCAGGATCGTCATCAGCAGATAGCTTTCGCCATGCCCCACCCGAACCGAGTTGAACCGCGCCAGCATCATCAGCCCCGCAAGGGCCGCCATGAACCCCGACAGCGCATAAACCGCGATCAGCACCCGGCGGGTGTCAATGCCCGAGAAAGTCGCCGCCGCCGGGTTCGACCCGACCATGTGGATGCGATAGCCCAGCCTCGTATAGCGCATGATCCAGACCCACAGCGCCACCGCCGCCGCAAAGATCAGCAGCGGCACCGGCAGGCCCAGCAGGCTGCCATGGCCCACCACCTCAAGCACCGGGGGCATGCCGGATATGTCGCCGCCACGGGTCGCGAACTCACCCACGCCGCGCAACAGGATCATCGCGCCAAGGGTCACCAGGATCGGATGCGCCTCGACCCAGGCGATCATCGCGCCGATGGCCGCGCCGATCGCCGCCCCCGCCAGCAGCGCGGCGATCATCGCCAAGGCAATGCCCGCGCCGCCCGCATCGGGCATCACCTGCGTCATCAGCACGGCGGCGATCAGCCCGGCGGCATTGGCGGTATAGGTCACGGCCAGGTTTAGCCCGCCCGCGACGATGGGAATGAACATCGCCAGCGTCAGCAGCCCCAGTTCCGGCAGTTGAAACGCCATCGACCGCAGCGCCACCGGCCCCAGCACCTGCGGCGCAAAGGCCGCAAAGCCCGCCAGCACCAGCGCCAGAAAGCCCAGCATCGACAGGGTTTCGCGCGTGTCGGGATGCAGGTTGCGCATCAGATCTGGCCTCCGCCAAGGTTGTGGCGCAAACGGCCGAAGTTGATGCCGGTGACGGCGATCAGGATGATCGCGCCGACCACGATCTTGAAGGCATAGGGCGACACGCCCAGAAGGTTCAGCCCGTTCTGCACCATGGCCAGCAGCAGCACCCCGAGGATCGTGCCCGCCACCGTGCCGCGCCCGCCGCCCAGCACCGCGCCGCCCAGAACCGTGGCGGCCAGCACGTCGAACTCACGCCCGTAAAGGGCGTTCGGGACGACCTCGCGCACGATATGGGCCTGCATCAGACCGGCCAGCCCCGCCATCGCGCCCAGCCAGCCATAGGCGAACAGATGCACCCGCCAGCCGCTGACACCGGATCGCAGCGCGGCCTCGGGGTTGGACCCATAGCCGGCCAGTTGGCGACCAAAGCCGGTGCGGTTCAGGATCGCCCAGGTCAGCGCCGCGACCAGCACCACGACCGCCACCGGCAGCCCCAACCGCGCCGCGCCGCTGGCCGTGTCGATCGACAGGATCTGCACCCGCGTATCCAGCCAGTCGGGGATCATGTAGATCGACCGCCCGCCGGTCAGGAACATCAGCAGCCCGAAATACAGGTTGAACGTGGCGATGGTGACGATGATCGAGACGATGCGAAAGCCGTGGATCAGCGCGGCGTTGAACAGCCCCAGCCCGGCACCGATAGCCATGGCCAGCACGATGCCCATCGCCCAGTTGCCGCCGCCGATCCCCATCAGCGCGGTGATCGCGACATATTGCACGACCGAGGCCCCGACCGAAAACGAGATGTCGATCCCCCCGATCAGCAGCACGACCAGCAGGCCAAGCGCGAAGATCATGTTGACCGCGCTGGCGTTCAAGAGGTCGAACAGGTTTTGCATACTGGCAAAGCCCGGCGCGGTCAGCGACAGCGCGCTGGCGATGGCCAGGATCAGCAGGGCCAGGATGGCCTCGACCGACAGCCTAGGCATGGGCGGCCTCCTCGATCTGGGTGTCGGTGACATGGCGCGGGTCGATCTGGCGGGTCAGCCGCCCGTCGCGCAGCACCAGGATGCGGTCGCAGTTCACGCGCAGTTCGCTGGCCTCGTCCGAGATGACAAGGATCGCCATGCCCTGATCGGCCAGGTCGCGGACGATGCGAAAGATTCCCTCTTTCGCGCCGACATCGACGCCGACGGTGGGCGCGTCCAGGATCAGCACGCGCGGCTGCGTCGCCAGCCATTTCGCCAGCACCACCCGCTGCTGGTTGCCGCCCGACAGGCTGTTCACCGGCAGATCGACGTCATGCGCCTTGATCGACAGGCGCCCCACCCAGTCGCGCGCCAGATCGGCCAGGGCGCGCGGCCACAGCCAGGCGGCGCGGCCGATCCGGGGCAGGGCGGCCATCGCGGCATTGTCGGCGATGGATTGCACCTGGATCAGGCCCAGATTCAGCCGGTCCTCGGACACATAGGCCAGCCCGGCGCGGATCGCATCGCGGTTCGACCGGAACGCCTGCGGCACTCCGTCCAGCAGGATCTGCCCGGCATCGGGGCGGGTCATGCCGAACAGGCACAGCGCCAGTTCGGTGCGACCCGACCCCAGAAGGCCGGTCAGCCCGACGATCTCACCCTTGTGCAGGGTCAGGTCGATGTCGTGAAACTGCCCGGTGCGCGTCAGCCCCTGCACCGTCAGCACCGGCGTATCGAACGCCTTGGGCGCGCGCGGCGTGTCGGTCAGTTCGCGCCCGGTCATCAGCGTGGTCAGGCGGCTTTGCGTCATCCCCCTTGCCGGGAAGGTGCCGACCTTGCGGCCATCGCGCAGCACCGTCACGCGGTCGGCAATGTCCAGCACCTCGGCCAGGCGGTGACTGACAAAGACCACGGCGATGCCGTCATCGGTCATCCGCCGCACCGCCGCCAGCAGCCCTGCGACCTCGGCCTGGGTCAGCGAGGCGGTGGGCTCGTCCATGAACACGATCCGCGCATCGGCGGCCAGCACGCGGGCAATGGCGATCAACTGGCGCTGCGCGATCGGCAGATCGCCCAGCCGGGTCGCGGGGTCCAGATCCAGCCCCAGCCGGGCCAGCACGGCGCGGGCTTGTTCGGCCAGGTCCGCGCGGTTCGGCGGCGCAAGGGGACGCGCGACGAAACTGTCATAGCCGATGTTCTCGGCCAGGGTCAGGTCGGGAAACAGCGCCAGATCCTGCCAGATCACATGAATGCCCGCCGCCCGCGCCTGCGAGGGCGTCAGCCGCGCCTGCGCGGCACCGCCATGCAGCGCGATCCGCGCGCCGGCTTCGGGCGCGTAGACGCCGTTCACGATCTTGATCAGCGTGGATTTGCCACAGCCGTTTTCACCGGCCAGGCAGTGAACCTCGCCCGCGGTCAGGTCAAAGGAAACGTCATCCAGCGCGGTCAGCCGGCCAAACCGGCAGGTGACCTGCGCCAGCGACAGCACGGTATCGGCGGCCATCGGGTACCCGCAAGAAAGGGGGCGGCGCAGGGATCGCGCCGCCCGGATCAGGGCTTACAGCCCCAGTTCGGCCAGACCGTCGATGGTGGTCTTGTCCAGCGCCAGCGGCTTGTTGCCATAGATCACATGGCCATCCAGCTTGACCGGACCCAGGATCGGCAGATCGGCGCCATCGTTGATCGCTTCGCCATCGACCAGCATCTTGCCCAGTTGGACAAAGGCCTTGCCGGCCTCAAGCGGGGACCACAGGAAGCCGCCGGTGATGGCACCGTCATGGACCAGCTTCTGCCCCTGACCGGCGCTGAACAGGCCCATGACCGCGACCTTGCCCTCAAGCCCGCGTTCCTGCACGGCGCGGGCGGCACCGATCGGCCCCTGACTGCCAAAGCCGATGATGCCCGACAGATCGGGATGGGCGCGCAGCAGATCCAGCGTGGTGTTGCGCGAATCGTCGACCGATTCCGCCACGCCAAAGCGGTCGGCGGCCTGTTTGTAATCGGGGCATTCGGTGGCCAGCCAGTTCGCGGCGGCATCGGCCCAGGCGTTATGCGCCGGCACGGTCAGCCCGCCGACATACATCACATAGCTGCCCTTGCAGCCGGTGGTGTCCTTCAGCAGCTTGGCGTGCGCCTCACCCAGGTCTTTCGACGACACCATTTCAAAGTCGAAATCGACGTTCTGGCTGTCGGGCGATTCATGGGTGATGACCTTGATCCCGGCCTCACGCGCGCGTTTCAGTACCGGTTCCAGCACGGCGGCATCGTTGGGCACAACGCCGATCACATCGACGCCACGGGCGATCAGATCCTCGATCGCGCGCACCTGAAGTGCCGGGTCGGCGCTGGTCGGGCCAACCATGAAGGCATCGACGCCCAAAGCCTCGGCCTGTTCCTTGATGCCGGTTTCCATGGCGTTGAACCACGGAATGCCGCCGATCTTGACCACGATGCCGATGCTGGGCTTGTCACCCGCCGCCGCAGCGCCCGCGATCAGCGCGATGGCCGAGGCTGCAAACAGGATCTTCTTCATTTTCCCCCCGATCGGGCGACGCGCGCCCCTTTGGTCATACCTGCGCAAACCGTTGCACAATCGTTTGCGCAAGCTGAAACTTCCTTGTCGCCGCCGCAAAGTCAAGATTATTGTGCGTGATGTTAACGCAATCCTGGCCCGGCCGATGAACACCCGCCCCGTCTCTATCCGCGACATCGCCGACCGGGCGGGGGTGTCGGTGTCGACGGTCAGCGCGGTGCTGAACGGCAGTTGGCAGCGCCGCCGGATCAAGCCCGACACCGCGCAACGGGTGCGCGATCTGGCGCAGGATCTGGGCTTTACGCCGAACCGCCAGGCGCAGGCCTTGCGCGGCGACCGGTCGGGGATGATCGGGATGATCCTGCCGATGCATGACAACCGGTTCTTCAGCACCATCTCGCAAGCCTTTGAGCATGAGGCGCGGGCGCGCGGTCTGTTCCCGGTGATCGTCAGCGCCCTGCGCGACCCCGCGCTGGAGCTGGATGCGGCGCGGCATCTGCTGGCCTACCGGATCGACACGCTGTTCGTGGTGGGGGCCACCGCGCCCGATCCGGTGGCCGAACTGGCGCAGGCCCAGGGGGTCGAGGTGCTGAACCTTGACCTGCCGGGGCGGCTGGCGCCCTCGATCGTGTCGGACAGTTTTACCGGCTGCCGCGATCTGACCGGCGCCGCCCTGCGCGCCCATCCCGACCCGCGCAGCGCGCTGTTCATCGGTGGGCGCGCGCATGATTTCGCCACGGTCCAGCGCCTGCGCGGCTTTGATGCGGCGCTGGCCGATGTCGCGCCGGGGATCGCGGTGCAGCGCATCGTCGACGGCTACAACCCCGACCGGGCCGAGGCCGCGCTGCGCCGGATCGTGGCGGATCGCGGCCTGCCCTCCGTGCTGATCGTCAACTCGACCATCGCGTTCGAGGGCGTGGTGCGCGCCCTGCGCGACACGCCGCCGGGCAGCCTGCGGCAGACGGTGATCGGCGTGTTCGACCACGACCCTTTTGCGGCGCTTTTGGACATGCCGCTGATCATGGTGCGCCAGAACGGCGCGGGGCTGGTGCAGCGCGCCTTTCATCAGCTTGACCACCGCGCGCTGGCCCCCGGCCAGACCGAGCTGGTGCCCTGCGATCTGGTCATGACGCCGGGGCTGGCCGCGCGATGACGGACACCCGCCAGGGCCGGGATCGTGCGGCCCGGCTGCGGGCCTTGTCGGCGCCTGGCTGGGCCAGGCTGCGGGCCGGATCGGCGCTGTCGGTGCTGGCCGGGCTGGTCTGGCTTGCGCAGGCGGCGCTGATCGCCGACAGCTTGGGCGCGCTGTTGGCGGGGCGCGTGATCGCCGCCTGGCCGCGCGCGGCGGCCCTGTTTGCGCTGTTCGTGCTGCGCGCCGGGCTGGGGCTGCTGGCCGACCGGCTGACCCAGGCCGCTGCCGAGGATGTCGTGCATCAGGCCCGCACGGCGCGGCTGGCTGCCGCCCTTCATGGTCAGGGCGCGCAGGGTGCCGGTCAGGCGGCGGCGCTGGCGGTGGAAAAGCTGGACCTGCTGGGGCCTTATGTTCAGCGCTACCGACCGGCGCAGTTCCGGGTGGCCGTGCTGCCGCTGCTGATCGCGGCGCTGGCGCTGTGGCAATCCTGGGCGGTGGCGCTGATCCTGCTGGTGGCCGGGCCGCTGATCCCGGTGTTCATGGCCCTGGTCGGCATGGCGGCCCGCGACGCCAGCGCCCGGCAGTTGGCGCAGGTCGGCACGCTGAACGACCTGCTGGTCGAACGGCTGTCGGCGCTGGTCGATCTGCGGCTGATCGGCGCGGGCGATGCGGTCGCGCGCGACTTTCGCCAGCGCAGCGGCGATGTGCGGGCGCGCACCTTTGCGGTGCTTCGGCTGGCCTTCCTGTCCTCGACCGTGCTGGAGCTGTTCTCGGCCATCGGCGTGGCAATGGTGGCGGTCTATGTCGGCTTCACCCTGCTGGGGTTGATCGACTTCGGCACCTGGGGCGCGGGCATGACCCCCGCCGCCGGGATCTTCCTTTTGCTGATCGCGCCCGAGTTCTTTCAGCCTCTGCGCGATCTGGCCGCCGCCTGGCATGACAAGGCCAGCGCCGAGGCGGTGGCGGATGAGCTGATCACCGCCGAGGTCGCGCCCGTCCCCGCGGACCTGCTGGGCAGCGGCGGCCCTGCGCCCGCCCTGTCGGGACCAGCGTGGATCGAGGTCGCGCCCAGTCGGCTGCCCGATGGCCGCCAGTTGCCCGGCCTGCGCGTCGGGCCGGGTCAAGGCCTGGCACTGACCGGGGCCAGCGGCAGCGGCAAGACCACGCTACTGCGCCGCATCGCCGGGCTTGAGGGGGGGCCTGGCGGCGTCACCGTTGGTGGGCAGCCGCTGACCGATGACATCGCCGATGCCTGGCGCGCCGGGCTGGGCTGGATGCCGCAGGCACCACATTTCCTGCCCGAAAGCCTGCGCGCCAATGTCGCCATGGGGCGGCCTGGCGGTGGCGACACGGTGGCGGCGGCGCTGGATCGCGCGGCCTTCACGCCGGTGCTGGCGCGGCTGCCGCGCGGCCTTGACACGCGGCTGGGCGCGACCGGCGCGGGGCTGTCGGGCGGCGAGGCGCGGCGGCTGATGCTGGCCCGCGCCATTTTCGGCAACCCTCGGGTGATCCTCGCGGATGAGCCGACCGCCGACCTTGACCCCGCCACCGCCGCCCGCATCCGTGCCGCGCTGTCGGCCGAGGTCGCGCGCGGGGCCACGCTGATCGTCGCCACGCACGACCCCGAGCTGGCGGCGATGCTGGACCGCACCCTTGACCTGGCGGACAGCGGATGAGGCGGATGGCGCAGATCCTGCGGGTCATCCTGGGCGCGGCGCGCATGTCATTCGCGCGCGCGGTGCTGCTGGCGGCGGTCGTGCTGGCCATGGGCGCGGCGCTGCTGGGCCTGTCGGGCTGGTTCATCACCGCCGCCGCCGCTGCCGGTCTGGCTGGCGCGGGCGCGGTGTTCGACGTGTTTCGGCCCTCGGCCTCGGTCCGGTTTCTGGCAATGGGGCGCGCGGCGGCGCGCTATGGCGAACGGTTGGCCAGCCACGATGCCACCCTGCGCGCGCTTGAGGGGCTGCGGCTGCGGCTGTTCGCCGGGCTGTTGGCCGCGCCCTTTGATCGCCAGGCGCGGCTGCGCGGCGCGCAGGCGGTGAACCGGGTGATGGCCGATGTCGATGCGCTGGACGGGTTGGTCCTGCGCATTGCGCTGCCGCTGGTCGCAGGGCTTGCGGCCTTGGTCGGCACGGCGGCGGTGGTCGGCTGGCTGTGGGGATGGCCCGCCGCCGCCGTTCTTCTGCTGGGCTATGGGCTGGGCCCGGCACTGATCGCCGGGGGCGCGCTGCCCCGCCTGATCGCCCCCGCGCGGCGGGCCGAGGCCGCGACCCAGGCCCTGCGCAGCCGCCTGATCACCCTGATCGAGGCGCGCCGCGACCTTGCCGCGACATCGCGCCTGCTGGCGGCGCGCGATGCCGTCAACGAGGCCGAAACCCGTCGCCTGTATCTGCGCCGGGGGCTGGATCGCAGCGAACGCCGGATCGGCGCGGCGGCGACGCTGCTGACCGGGGCGGTGGTGTCGGCCCTGCTGGGGCTGGGTATCGCCGCGGCGCAGGCCGGTCGGATCAGCCCCGCCATCGCCGCCATGGCGCTGCTGGCGGGGCTGGCCCTGGCCGAAGTGCTGGTGCCGCTGCGCCGCGCCCTGTCGGATCTGGGCCGTATTGCCGACGCCGCCCGCCGCGTCGCGCCGGTGGCCACGCGACCCGCCGCACCGCAAGGCCCCGGACCCGATCCGGTCATCGACCCGGCAAAGCCGCTGCTGTCGCTGGACCAGATCGACGTGGCGCGACCCGGCACCGACCGCGCGCTGCTGCGCGACGTGACGTTTGATCTGCTTCCGGGGCAGGTGCTGGCACTGACCGGGCGCAGCGGTGCGGGCAAATCCAGCCTGCTGCATGTGATCGCGGCCATGGCCCCGCCGCTGTCGGGTCAGGTCCGGCTGGGCGGCCATCCGCTGCCCGATTGGCCCGAGCCCGCGCTGCGCCAGCATCTGACGCTGGTGCCGCAGCGGTCGGCGCTGCTGTCGGGCACGCTGGCCGACAATCTGCGGCTGGCCTGCCCCGATGCCAGCGATGACCGGCTGTGGCAGGCCCTGCGCGATGTTGCGCTGGACCGGCTGGCGGCGGCGCGCGGCGGGCTTTCGATGCCGCTTCGCCCCCGCGGCGAGGGCCTGTCGGGCGGTGAGGCGCGCCGCCTCGTGCTGGCCCGTGCCTTGCTGCGCAACCCCCGCCTGCTGCTGCTGGATGAACCGACCGAGGGGCTGGACCCGGCCACTGCCCACGCCGTCCTGGCCGGTCTGCGCCGCGCCCTGCCGCAGGCCGCCATCATCCTGGCCAGCCACCGCCCCGAGGAAACCGCCTGGGCCGACCGCCAGCTTGCGCTGCCGGCTGCGACATAATGCGCATTCGCCATACACCTTTGATGCCGGTCAATAATCGTGACAGGATGGTGCGACTTTTGGGATTCATCAGATAAGTCCGCCAGCAAGGGAGACACCCTATGGACTTTGGAATCGTCGAGCTGTCACGGCTGCAATTCGCCCTGACCGCCATGTATCACTTTCTGTTCGTGCCGCTGACGCTTGGTCTGTCGATCATCGTTGCGATCATGGAAACCGTCTATGTGATGACCAACCGACCAATCTGGCGGCAGATGACAAAGTTCTGGGCGCTGTTGTTCGGCATCAACTTCGCCCTGGGTGTCGCCACCGGCATCACGATGGAGTTCCAGTTCGGCATGAACTGGTCCTATTACAGCCATTACGTCGGCGACGTCTTTGGTGCGCCGCTGGCCATCGAGGGGCTGATGGCCTTTTTCCTTGAGGCGACCTTTGTCGGCCTGATGTTCTTCGGCTGGGACAAGCTAAGCAAGGTCGGCCATCTGGCCGTGACCTGGCTGGTCGCCATCGGGTCCAACTTTTCAGCTTTGTGGATCCTGATCGCGAATGGCTGGATGCAGAACCCGGTGGGGGCGCGGTTCAACCCCGTCACCATGCGGATGGAGATGACCAGCTTTTTCGACGTGATGTTCAACGAGGTCGCGCAGGCCAAGTTCGTTCACACCGTCAGCGCCGGTTACGTCACCGCCGCGGTTTTTGTTCTGGGCGTGTCGGCCTGGTATCTGCTGAAAGGCCGCCATGTCGATCTGGCCCGCCGGTCGATCGCCGTGGCTGCCAGCTTCGGCCTCGCCTCGGCGCTGTCGGTCGTCGTGCTGGGCGACGAGTCCGGCTATTCGGCCACCCATAACCAGAAGATGAAACTGGCCGCGATGGAAGCCATGTGGCACACCGAACCGGCCCCGGCATCGTTCACGCTGTTCGGCATCCCCGATCAGCAGGCACGCGAAACGAAATACGCCATCCACATTCCCTTTGTCATGGGGATCATCGGCACCCGGTCCTTCACCACCCCGATCGAGGGGATCGAGGATCTGCTGGTCGAATCCGAACGCCGCATCCGGCAGGGGATCATCTCTTATGACGCGCTGATGCAGATCCGCGCGGCGGGCGCGGCGGTCAGCCCCGAACAGATCGCTGCGTTCGAGGATCATTCGGCCGATCTGGGCTATGCCTTCCTGCTGAAACGCTATGTCGAAGATCCGCGTCAAGCGACCGAGGAACAGATCGCCATGGCCACGCAGGACACCCTGCCGATGGTCCTGCCGCTGTTCTGGTCGTTCCGCCTGATGGTTGGCCTGGGCTTCACCTTCATCGCGGTGATGGCCTATTTCTTCTGGGTCACCAACTTCCGCGGCGCGAAATACCCGCGTTGGGCGCTGCGGCTGGCTGTGGCGATCATTCCGACGCCGTGGATCGCCGCCGAACTGGGCTGGTTCACCGCCGAGTTCGGCCGCCAGCCCTGGACGGTCGATGGCGTGCTGCCCACCGCGCTGTCGGTCAGCCACCTGTCGATCACCGATCTACTGATCACCCTCGCGGGTTTCTCGGCCTTCTACACCGTCCTGTTCATCATCGAGATCAGGCTGATGCTGAAATTCATCCGCATAGGCCCGACCGAGGATGTGGAGATGACCGAGACCTGGACGGCCACCCGGCGGCAACGGCTGGGCCTGGTCAACGAAACCCCTGCGGAGTGACACGCCATGATCCTGCATGAACTTCTGTCCTTCGACCTGCTGCGGGTCATCTGGTGGCTGCTGCTGGGGGTGCTGCTGATCGGCTTTGCGCTGACTGACGGCTTTGACATGGGGGTGGGCACGCTGCTGCCCTTTGTCGCGCGTAGCGATGTCGAACGCCGCGTTGTCATCAACACGGTTGGCCCGGTGTGGGAGGGCAATCAGGTCTGGTTCATCCTGGGCGGTGGCGCGATCTTCGCCGCCTGGCCGCCGCTATATGCGGTCAGCTTTTCGGGCTTTTACCTGGCGATGTTCGCGATCCTGGCGGCGCTGATCCTGCGGCCGGTGGGTTTCAAGTATCGGTCCAAGAACGACAGCCCGGTCTGGCGCAATCGCTGGGATTGGGCGCTGTTCATCGGTGGCGCGGTGCCCGCGCTGCTGTTCGGCGTCGCGGTTGGCAATGTGCTGCTGGGCGTTCCGTTCCGGCTGACGCCCGATCTGCTGTCGCTGTATGACGGCAGCTTTGCCACCAAGTTCTTCGGCCTGCTGCGACCCTTCGCGCTGCTGACGGGGGTCGTCTCGCTGGCGATGATCGTGATGCATGGCGCGGCCTGGCTGGTGCTGAAAACCGAGGGTGCGATCCACGCCCGCGCCCGGCGCTATGGCACCTGGGCCGCGCTGATCGCCCTGGCGGGCTATGCTGTGGCCGGGGTCTGGCTGGCCTACGGGATTTCGGGTTACGCCTTCGTCACCCCGCCGGTGGCGAACGGCCCGTCGAACCCGCTGCTGACCGAGGTCACGCGCACCCCCAGTTGGCTTGTCGCCTATGCCGACCGCCCCTGGATCACGATTGCGCCGATCCTGGGCTTTGTCGGAATGCTGATGGTGCTGCGGGCGCTGCGGTCGGGTGGCGATCTGGGCGCGCTTCTGTGGTCGAAGCTGGCGATCTTCGGGATGATGTCCTCGGTCGGGCTGGTGATGTTCCCCTTCATCCTGCCGTCGAACCTGGACCCGCGCAGCTCGCTGACCGTCTGGGACGCCTCGTCCTCGCATCTGACGCTGTTTGTGATGCTGGTGGTGACGGCGATCTTCATGCCGCTGATCCTGGCCTATACCGCCTGGGTCTACAAAGTCCTGTGGGGCAAGGTGACCGAAAAGGACGTCACCACGCCCGACACCCACGCCTACTGAAAGGGCCGAACGATGTGGTATTTCGCCTGGATGCTTGGCCTGCCGCTGGCGGCTGCCTTTGCCATCGTCAATGCGATGTGGCTGGAACTGGTCGATGACAACGTGCTGTTCGACTCGCCGCCTGCCGACCCGCCGCCTGCCGATCCGCGCTGACCCGAATGGCGCGGCGGGCGGGGCGCTTGCCCGCGACCATCAACTGATTGCCTGCGGCGCGGACTTTCCCGATAATGGCGCGATCTGCCCCGCCGAAAGGATCGCCCATGCCCGTTGCCCGCCGCCTGGTCGCTGCGCTGCTGATGTTGATCGCGGCGCTTCCGGCCCTGGCGCAGGGGCGGGCTGCGCGCCCCGACACCCCTATCCGCGTCGGCGTGATCGAGCTGACCGCGCAGGACGTGCCGATGACATTGGCGCTGTCGGGGCTGGCCTTGGCCAGCGAAGACGCGGTGATCCGGCCTTTGGTGCAGGGCATCGTGCAGGACATCCTGTATCGCCCCGATCAGCAGATGCGCCCCGGCGATCCGATGTTCCGGCTGGACCCGGCCAGCTATCAGGCCGCCCTGGCCGTGGCCCGCGCCGATCAGGCCCGCGCCGAGGCCGCCGTTCCCCCCGCGCAGGCCGCCGTTGACCGGGGCGAGCGGCTGGCGGGCAGCAACGTGGTGACGCGCGCCGATCTGGAAACCGCCCGCGCGACCCTGGCGCAGGCGCGTGCCGCCGTGGATCTGGCCGCCGCCAATGTCGCCGCCGCGCAACTGAACCTGGACCGCACCACGATCACCAGCCCGATTGCCGGGCGGGCCTCGGTGCCCTCGGTCTCGGTCGGGGATCTGGTGACGGCGGGGCAGGCCGACGGGCTGGCGCGGGTCAGCCGGATCGACCCGATCTATGCCGACCTGTCCGACAGCAGCGCCCGGATGCTGGCGCTGCGGGCGATGCTGGACGGCGGCACGCTGACCCGCGCCGACACGCTGGATGTTGCGCTGCGGCTGGAGAACGGCGAAACGATCAGCCGCAAGGGCCGGGTGGTGTCGATCGGCAACAATGTCTCGACCAGCACCGGCAGCTTTACCGTTCGCGTCGAGGTCGCCAACCCCGAAGGCCGCGTCTGGCCCGGCATGTTCGTGACCGCGCAGATCACCTTTGGCCAGTATCAGGCCCTGCTGGTGCCGCAGCGCGCCGGGGCGCCGCAGGCCGATGGCAGCCTGCGGGTCTGGCTTTTGCGCGACGGCAAGATCGCCCGCCAGCAGGTGACCGCCGCCTATAGCACCGATCAGGACTGGATCGTGACCGATGGGCTGTCACCGGGTGACCGGCTGATCGTCGACAATCTGGACAACCTGCGCGACGGCGCCGCTGCCGAACCTGTGCCGGTCAGCGTCGGGCCGGGCGGCACCGTGATCCCGGTTGCCCCCTGATGGCGCGGTTCTTCATCCGTCGCCCGGTCTTTGCCTGGGTCATTGCGCTGATGACCATGCTGCTGGGCGCGCTTGGGCTGGGGCAACTGCCGGTCTCGCAATACCCCGAGGTCGCGCCGCCGACGGTGCGCATCGGGGCCAGCTATGCCGGGGCATCCGCCGAGGCGGTGCAGAACAGCGTCACCACGGTGATCGAGGATGCGATGACCGGGCTGGACGGGATGGTCTACATGACCTCATCCTCGTCGCGGGGGCGGGCCTCGGTCAGTATCGTCTTTGACCAGTCCGAAGACGGCGAGATGGCGCAGATCCGCGTGCAGAACCGGGTGCAGGGCATCATCCCGCAACTGCCCAGCCCGGTGCAGAACAGCGTCAGCGTGCGCCGCGCCACCAGCTCGATCCTGATGGTGGGGGCCCTGGTCAGCACCGATGGCCGCCGGTCCAGCCTGGAACTGGCCGAGATGGTCGACAAGCAGTTCCGTGGTGCCATCGAACGCACCCCCGGTGTCGGCGGGGTGCAAAGTTTCGGGTCCGGCTATGCGATGCGGATCTGGCTGGACCCGGCGCGGCTGCGGCAATTCGCGCTGACGCCCGGCGACATCACCAGCGCCATCGGCACCCAGAACACAACCGTCAACGTCGGCGCCCTGGGCGCGCAACCGGCGGTCGAGGCGCAGCAATTCACCGCCAACGTGACCGCCCAAAGCCAGTTGCGCAGCGTCGACGACTTTCGCGCCATCCTGCTGAAAACCACGGCCGAAGGCGCGGTCGTCCGGCTTGGCGATGTCGCACGGGTCGAGATCGGGCAGGCCAGCTATGGCGGCAATTCGCGCTACAACGGCCAGCCTGCGGCGGGCTTCGGCGTCAACCTGGCGACCGGGGCGAATGCCGTCGACACCGCCGCCGCCGTGCGCGCCACGATGGACCGCATCGCCCCCGCGCTGCCTGATGGCGTCACCGTGCAGGTGCCTTTCGACACCGCGCCCTTTGTCCAGCAATCCATCCAGAAGGTCCATCACACCCTGATCGAGGCGGTGGTGCTGGTGTTCCTGGTCATCCTGATCTTCTTGCAGAACCCGCGCGCCACCCTGATCCCGACGCTGGCGGTGCCGGTCACGCTGCTGGGCACCTTCGGCGTGCTGGCGCTGTTCGGCTTTTCGATCAACACGATGACGATGTTCGCACTGGTGCTGGCCATCGGCCTTCTGGTCGATGACGCGATCATCGTGGTTGAAAACGTCGAACGGGTGATGACCGAACAGGGGCTGCCCGCCGATCAGGCCACCGCTGTCAGCATGGATGAGCTGACCCCGGCGCTGATCGGCACCACCGTGGTGCTGGCGGCGGTGTTTCTGCCGATGGCCTTTTTCGCCGGATCAACCGGGGTGATCTATCGGCAATTCTCGGTCACGATCATCGCCGCGATGGTGCTGTCCACGGTCTTTGCGCTGACCCTGACACCGGCGCTGTGCGCCAGCCTGCTGCGCCCCCGCACCCGCCCGCCCATCGCCCCCGCGCGCTGGTTCAACCGCGGCTTCAACCGGCTGTCGCGCGGCTATCTGGCGGTGCTGGGGCCGCTGATCCGGGTGCCGCTGGCGGCACTCGCGGCGCTGGCGGTGGTCATCGCGGTGGCGGTGCTGTTCTATAACCGCCTGCCCGGATCCTTTCTGCCGGATGAGGATCAGGGCGTGATGATGGCCCAGATCCGCCTGCCGAACGGCGCCACCACCGCCCAGACCGACGCGCTGATGCAGCAGGTCGAGGATTACCTGCTGACCCAGGAAACCGCCGGGGTCGATGCGATCTTTGCCAATCAGGGGTTCAGCTTCGGCGGCAGCGCGCAGAATGCCGCGATGATGTTCATCCGGTTGCGCAGCTATGACGAACGGCTGGGCGACCCCGACCAGACCGCCGCCCAGATCGCCCGCCGCGCCACCCAGGCCTTTGCCGACAACCGCCAGGGCCGGGTGTTCTTCATGGCGCCGCCCGCGATCATGGGCCTGGGCGACAGCGGCGGGTTTACCGCCTGGCTGCTGGATCAGGGCGGCCACGGCCCGCAGGCGCTGGCCGACGCCGCACAGGCACTGGTTGCCACCGACGACCCGCGCGTGGCCAACCTGCGCGGCGGCGAAATCCGCCAGGACACCGCGCTGAACATCGACATCGACGCGATCCGCGCCAGTCGGCTGGGCGTGCCGCTATCGGATGTGAACGCGATGCTCTCCACCATCTTCTCGGGGCGTGAGGTGAACGACTTTCAGAACGGCGCCGACCTGAACCCCGTCATCGTTCAGGGCGATGCAGCCTATCGCATGCAGCCCGACGACATTTTCGAATGGTTCGCCCGCAACACCCAGGGCGAGATGGTGCCGTTCCGCGCCTTCGCCAGCATCGGCTGGCAGGACATCCCGGCTTCACTGAACCGCTATGGCGGCACGGCGGCGATGCAGATCTCGGGCCAGGCGGCGGATGGCGTCACCTCGGGCCAGGCGATGCACGCGGTCGAGGAGCTGGCAGCGGCGTTGCCCGGCGGCTATGGCGTCGCATGGACGGGCCTTGCCTGGCAGCAACGGCTGGCCAGCACGCAAGAGGGGCTGCTTTACGCCATTTCCGCACTGGTCGTGTTCCTTGCCCTGGCCGCGCTTTACGAAAGCTGGTCGATCCCGCTGGCGGTGATGTTGGCGGTGCCGGTCGGGCTGATGGGGGCGCTGATCGCCGCCGTGCTGATGGGCCAAAGCAACGATGTCTATTTCAAGGTCGGCCTGCTGACCACCATCGGCCTTGCCGCCAAGAACGCCATCCTGATCGTCGAGTTCGCCAGCACCCGCCACGCCGCGGGCGATAGCGTCTGGCAGGCGGCGATGACGGCGGCGGGCCAGCGTCTGCGGCCGATCATCATGACCTCGCTGGCCTTCGTGATGGGGGTGTTCCCGCTGGCCCGTGCCTCGGGGGCGGGGGCAGGTGCGCAGAACGCCATCGGCTCGGGCGTGATGGGCGGGATGATCGCGGCGACCGTGATCGGGGTGCTGCTGATTCCGATGCTCTATGGCCTGGTGCAACGGCTGCGCGGGCAATCGCTGCGCTAAGCCCTTCTTTCTTGCCCAAATACGCATCCGCACCCGCCACCCGCGCACCGCCGCCGATCCAGACCGTTTTTCACCCGAACCCATGGCCATGGCGCTGATCCGGGCCTATAATACCCCCGCAGTCTGATGGGGGTGATCATGCAGTTCGTCAGCGACTGGCCCGGTAAAAGCGCCATCGACGGCGGGATCTCCCATCCGGCGGTCTGGCACATGCTGGATGTGGCGGCGGTGGCCGAACGGCTGATCGCGCCCTTTGCCCTGCCCGCACCTTTGCGCGACGCGCTGATCCTGCTGGCTGGCCTGCACGATCTGGGCAAGATCAGCGACAGTTTTCGCGCCATGCTGACCAGTGGCGCGCGCCAGGTCTGGGGTCGCCACTGGGAACTGACCGAGGTTCTGCTGCGCCGCCATGACGCGGTTCTGGCTGCGGCGCTTGGCGGCAGCCGTCATGTTCGTCAGCCGCTTTATGCGGCGGCGGCGGGTCATCATGGGCGCCCGCCGAACATCGCGGATTTCGATTCCCTTCGCCGCATGGACGCCATCGGGCCGCAGGCCGTGGCCGACAGCGGCGCGTTGATCGAGGCGTTTGTTGGGCTGTGGCCCGGTGCCTCGGTTGCGGGGCTGAGCATGGCGGATGCCAAGCGGCTTAGCTGGTGGCTGCCGGGTTTCATCGCCTGCGCCGACTGGATCGGGTCCAATACCGACTGGTTCCCGGCCCAGGCCCCCGGGCTGTCGCTGGCCGACTATCTGGACGGCGCGCGGGGCCGGGCGTTGACGGCCGTCAACCGTGCGGGCCTTGACCATCCCGATCCTGCGGGCGGGGCGCTGTTCGACTTCGCGCTGCGCCCGATGCAGGATGCCTGCGCCACGGTCGATCTGCCCGACGGCCCGTCGCTGGTGGTGATCGAGGATGAAACCGGCGCCGGCAAGACCGAGGCGGCGCTGATCCTTGCCCAGCGGATGATGCTGGCGGGCAAGGGGCGCGGGCTGTTCTTCGCGCTGCCCACCACGGCCACGGCGGATGCGATGTTCGCCCGCGCGCGCGGTATCGTGCGGCGCATGTTCACCGCGCCGCCCAGTCTGACGCTGGCCCATGGGCGGGCGGAATTGTCTGGCGAATACCGCGACCTGCGCGGCGAAAGCGTCCGCCAGACCGATGCGCCGGTCTGCACCGACTGGCTGGCCGACAACCGCCGCCGCGCGCTGTTGGGCACGGTCGGCGTGGGCACCGTCGATCAGGCCTTGCTGGCGATTTTGCCGACGCGCTTCAATACGTTGCGCGGTTTCGGCCTGTCGTCCAAGATCCTGATCGTCGATGAGGTGCATGAGATGGGCACCCCTTACATGGCGACCGAACTGGCCCAGCTTTTGCGGCTGCACGGGGCGGCGCGCGGCTCGGCCATTCTGCTGACGGCGACGCTGCCGCTGGACCTGCGGCGCGACCTGCTGGCCGCATGGGGTGCTGCGGACGACGGCGATCCGGCCTATCCGGCGCTGACCGTGGCAGGCGGAGCGGCGCGCCGCGATCTGCCGCAGGCCGCCGGCGTGCGTGGCCCAGTGGCGGTCGAACGACTGGGCGATGCGACAGCTGCGGTCGCGCTGCTGGCCGAACGGGCAGGGCAGGGGTCCGCCTGCCTGTGGGTGCGCAATGCCGTCGATGACGCGATTGCCGCGGTCACGGCGCTGCGGGCGGCGGGGGTGGATGCCGACCTGTTGCACGCGCGTTTCACGCTGGCCGATCGGCTGCGGCATGAAAAGGCCGCGCTCGCACGGTTTGGCAAAAACGGGCAGGGGCGCGCGGGGCGGGTGCTGGTGGCCACACAAGTCGTTGAATCCTCATTGGATTTGGACTTCGACGTGATGGTGTCGGACCTTGCCCCGGTCGCCGCGTTGATCCAGCGGGCCGGGCGGTTGTGGCGACATATGGACCTGCGCCCGCAGGTCAGCCGCCCGGTTCCAGCGCCGATCCTGCATGTCGTGGCCCCCGATCCGGCGCAGGTGGCCGACGAGCAATGGCTGCACCGGGTGCTGGACAAGGGCGCCTGGGTCTATCCGCTGGATCTGCAATGGCGCACGGCACGGGTGCTGTTCGACACCGGCCGGATCACCGCGCCGACCGGCCTGCGCGCGCTGATCGAGGCCGTCCATGGGGCCGACGCCCTGCCTGTGCCCGCCCCGCTTGAGGCGGCCGAAGCGCAGCGCATCGGCCTTGGCTATGCCGAGGCGAACGCCGCCCGGCGCAATATGGTTGATCTTGGCAGGGGCTATCGGGATGGCGGCGCGGCCTCGGACGATACCGATTACCCCACCCGCCTGGGCCGCCCGACGCGCGCGCTGATGCTGGCCGTGCGGGACGGCGGGGCGCTGTTGCCCGTCGCCGGGGGCGTTGACAGCTGTCAACTGTCCGAGGTGCAGGCCGCCGAATCCCGCCTGCGCGGGCTGGATCTGCCCGACCAGAGCGCGCCCGAGATCGCCGCCCTGACTGCCGATTGGCCCGACTGGCGGCGCAAGGCGGTGACGGTCTGCCCGCTGGGGCCAGAGGGCGTGATCTGCGAGGGGCTGCGCTATGACCCGCAGACCGGGCTGGTTTTCGGCGCGGCAGGGGGGTAGTGCTGGACAGGCAGGCTTCCCCGGTTGGGGATGAACCGAACTGTTGGGTCGGTATCAGCGCTTCATGCCAATGTTCCCCGCTAATATGGGGATAAGAATTGATGGGTAGGTACGGAAGGGAAACAAAAATCGCTTGTGCGAATCGGGTCGGCGGGCAAGTGTGGGTCACTCATTGATGATTGACAGGTTTCCGATGCCGCTGAACCTGATTGCCGACCGCTGGATTCCCGTCCTCGACCATGCGGGCACCGAACGCGTCATCGCGCCCTGGCAGATCGCAGATCCTGCCCTTGCCCGCCTGGACTGGCCGCGCCCCGATCTGAACATCGCCTGTCTGGAACTGCTGATCGGCCTCATGTTCCTGGCCGACCCGCCGCAGGACGCCGAGGACTGGGAGGCGCGGCAGCGCCCCGACCCCGACCGCCTGCGCGACCGGCTGGCCGCTTTTGCCCCCGCCTTCGATCTGCTGGGCGACGGGCCGCGCTTCATGCAGGACCGCGCCCGGCTGGAGGGGGAGGCGAACCCGCTGGACATGCTGTTCATCGACAGCGCGGGCGGCCAGACCACGCGCAACAATGCCGATCTGATGGTCTGGCGCGACCGCTATCCGGCGCTGGAACCGGCGCTTGCGGCGATGGCGATTTACACGTTGCAGGCCTTTGCGCCCTCGGGCGGGGCGGGGAACCGCACCTCGATGCGGGGCGGCGGGCCGATGGTCACGCTGGTCGCGCCCGAAGGCGGGGGGCTGTGGGATCTGGTCTGGGCCAATGTCCCGGACGGCACCCCCGGCAGCACAGGCGATCTGCCGTGGATGCGGGCGACCGCCACGTCCGAGACCGGGCAGCAGGTTTTCCCCGAACAGACGCACCCGGTTGAGGCGTTCTTCGGGATGCCGCGCCGGTTGCGGCTGGTGGCGGATGGCGAGCGGATCACCGGTGTGATCCAGCGTCCTTACGGCACGAATTACGCCGGTTGGGACCACCCGCTGACCCCCTATTACCGGCTGAAGCTGACGACCGAATGGCTGCCGAAGCACCCGCGCGCCGGGCGATTCGGCTATCCCAACTGGCTGGGCACGGTGATTGCCAGCGAACGCGACAGCGGGCTGATGCGGCGGGCGCAGATGCTGCGGGCCTGGGGTGAACGCGGCAATGGCCGTGCAGCGCGGGTGATCGTCGCCGGCTGGGCGATGGACAACATGAAGCCCCGCGATTTCATCCTGTCGACGCCGCCGCTGCTGGACCTGCCGCCCGAGACCGCCGAGGCCGTGGTCGGCATGGTCGAGGCCGCCGACCTGTTCAGCCTGGCGCTGCGCAACGCGCTTGGCCCGGTGATGGCCGAGGGCGAAGCGCGCGAGGCCGTGCGAGAGGCGTTTTATGCCGAGACGCAGGCGGATTTTGAAGCCGCCCTGACCGCCGATGTGGGTGAGGCGACCGCGCGCATCTGGCTGGCCGCGATGCGGCGCGTGGCGCTGCACCTGTTTGAAGCCCGCGCCCTGCCGGGGCTGGCCGACCGCGACAGCGCCGATCAGCAGGCCATCGTGCAGGCGCATCGCAATCTGTGCGGCGCATTCAACGGCTTTGGCGCCTATGGCGGCAAGGCCTTCGCTCAACTGGGCCTGCCCGCGCCCGCCCGCAAACAGGAGGCCGCATGACCCCCGAAGACATCGGCAGAACCATCCGCAACTGGTGGGCGCATGAGGTCGCCGACCGTGACTCCGGTGCCGCGCGCGGCCTGTCGGCGCGGCTGCGGCGGCGCACGGGCATCGAGATCCTGGCAGAAAAGCCGGTGCAGGATCTGGCCGCCGCGCTGCACAGCCGCAATGCCGACCGGCTGATCCGTCTGGTGCGCGTGCTGGCCGAATTGCGCGGCACGGCGCAGGCCAGCCTGCCGCGCCTGCTGGGGCAGGGCGATCCCAAGACCATCTCGCCCGCGCGCTTTCAGACCCTGATGCGGGCCGAGGGCGACGAGCTGACCACCGCGCTGATCCGCGCGATCCGCGCGCTTGGCCCGGCAGACGCCCGCGCCTGCGCCGTCGCCGCGCTTGCCCGCGACCTGTGGCTTTGGGACGACCAGACCCGCGCCCGCTGGACCTTTGAATACTACGCCGCGCCCACGCCTGCGGCGCTGCAACCCGATCTTCAGGAGACCCCCGCATGACCACCTTTGTGCAATTTCACGTCCTGACCGCCTATCCGCCGTCGAACCCGAACCGCGACGACCAGGGCCGCCCGAAATCGGCCTTGGTCGGCGGCGCGCCCCGGCTGCGGCTGTCGTCGCAGTCGATCAAGCGCGCGGTGCGGGAGAGCAGTTTCTTTGCCAGCGATCTGGCCGGACATATGGGCACGCGCACCAAGCGGCTGGGGGTCGAACTGGAACGGCGGCTGATCGGGCAGGGGGTTGCGCCGGAAAGCGCCAAGTCCACCGCCGCCAGTGTCGCCGCGGTGTTTTCCAAGCTGGAGGCCCCGGCCAAGGGTGCGGCGCAAGAGCCGGTGACGACAACGCTGGCCTTTGTCTCGCCCGAGGAATGGCGGCTGGCCGAGGATCTGGCGGCGCGGATGCTGGCGGGCGACGACCTGCCCAAGGACAAGGATCTGAAAAAGCTGGTCCTGCGTCAGGCCGATGGCGCGGTGGACATTGCCATGTTCGGGCGAATGCTGGCCGATGATCCCGATTTCAACCGCGATGCCGCCGTGCAGGTCGGCCACGCGATCACCACCCACCGCGTGCTGGCCGAAGACGACTGGTTTTCCGCCGTCGACGACCTGAAAAGGCGTGAGGATGACGCCGGTGCGGGGCATCTGGGCGAGGTCGGCTTTGGGTCGGGCGTCTACTATCTATATACCTGTGTGAATGTCGATCTGCTGATCGAAAACCTGAACGGCGACAAGGACTTGGCGGCGCGCGGCTTGCAGTCGCTGGCCCGCGCCCTGGCCATGGCCACGCCGCGCGGCAAGCAGAACAGTTTCGCCCACCACCCCCGCGCGGGCTATATCCGCGCCGAGATCGGCCCGCAGCAGCCCCGCGATCTGTCGGGGGCCTTCTTCACGGCGGTCAAGGGCGATGACCTGATGGCGGCCTCAATCGCGGCGCTGGAGGTGAGCGAGGGTCAGATCAGCGCCGCCTATGGCGCTTGCTGCGACGCGCATCAGGTGATGCATGTCGCGGCGGGGCGGGGGACGCTGGAGGACATCGCTGCCTTTGCCGCCGGGGCTGTGGACCGTGGCTGACTATCTGACTTTTCACCTGACCGCCGCGCTTGGCGCGATGGGCGAACTGGCCGGGCATGAGCGGCGCGGTAGCCTGACCTGGCCGGGGCGCTCGGCCCTGATCGGGCTGATGGGGGCGGCGCTTGGCATCCGCCGCGACGGCGATTTTTCGGCGCTGGAGGCGCTGCACACCGCCGTGGCGATCTTTGACGCGGGGGCGGTGCTTCGCGATTACCACACGGTCGAGACGGTGCCGTCAGCCGCGGCGAAGCGCCCGCAATCGCGCCCCGCGGCGCTGCGGGCCGCGCGCGGGCGGACAAACACGACGATTACCCTGCGCGACTATCGCGCCGGGCCGCTTTATGGTGTCGCGGTCTGGGGTGGCGATCTTGGGGCCTTGGCCAAGGCGTTGAAAACGCCGGCTTTTACGCTATATCTGGGGCGCAAGTCCTGCCCGCTGGCCGCGCCCCTGAACCCCCAGATCGTGACGGCCGAAAGCCCCGAGGCCGCGCTTGCCGCGCTGCGCCTGCCCGCCTGGCACAGGGGCGCACGGGCCACCCAGATGGCCTGCGACCACCACCCCGCCGCGACCCGGCACGAGGCCCGCCACGACATCGCCATCAACCGCCGCGCCTGGCATTTCGCCCCGCGCAGCGTCGCCATGGTGGCCGTCGACATCACCCCGGAGGCCGCGACATGAGCCTTTATCTTTCGCGCCTGCGGGTGGCGCGCGACCCGGCGGTGGCGGCGCTGGATGCGTTGCTGGACCCGGCCCATGACGGCGCGCGGATGGACGCGCATCACCGCCTGTTGTGGTCGGCCTTTGCGGGCGATCCGACGGCAACCCGCGATTTCCTGTGGCGGGCCGAGGGGCAGGGGCGCTTCCTCGTTCTCTCGCCGCGCCCCCCCGGCCACAGCCCGCTGTTCGATCCGCCCGAGGTGAAGCCCTTTGCCCCCGACCTTGTCCCCGGCGACGTGCTGGAGGCGGTCTTGCGCGTCAACGCCACGCGGGCGCGCAAGGGCGTGGGCCGCGTCGACGTGGTGATGGATGCGCTGCATGGCGTGCCGCGGGGCGAGCGCGCGGCGCAGCGCATGGCGGTGGCGCAAGTGGCGGCGCAGGACTGGCTGGCGGGGCAGGGGGCGCAGCATGGGTTCGACCCGCTGGCCGTCGCGGTTCAGGATTATTCGACCGTCGCCCTGCCTGGCCATCGCGGCAAGCGCGCCGGCCAGCCGCAGTTCGGCGTGCTGGACCTGACCGCCCGCCTGCGCGTCACCGACCCCCCCGCCTTTGTCGCCAAACTGGCGGCGGGGTTCGGGCGTGCCAAGGCCTTTGGCTGCGGGCTCATGCTTATCCGGCGAGGATAAGCGGCAACAGCAGGATGGCGGTCATCGCCAGACGGACCATCGCACGAATGGCCGGTTGGCCGGTCGCCGCCACTTTGAACGAGACCGGGGTGAGGTGCAGGGAAAGGGTCGTCATGGGTATCTCGGTTGGTGTTGGTAGGTTCGTTCCAGGCCATGACTTGTCGCCACAAACGGGTGTCGGCTGTCACCGCTGTGGCGTTGCGCCAGGCCTGAACCCAGACTGCCCACCCGGCGCGGCAAAAGGCCCGGTGAACCAGTTCAGCGGTTCACGCCCATGAAAGGCCTGCCCCCGCCGCGCCCGATCCCGCTGAAGGACCGCGCCCAGCTGGTGTTTGTCGAACGCGCGCAGCTGGATGTGCTGGACGGGGCCTTCGTCGCCGTGAACGCCGACGGCACCCGCACCCATATCCCGGTGGGCGGTCTGGCGGGGCTGATGCTGGAACCCGGCGCGCGGATTTCCCATGCCGCCGTCGCGCTGGCCGCGCGCACCGGCACGCTGGTGACCTGGGTGGGCGAGGCCGGGGTGCGGCTGTATTCCGCCGGTCAGCCGGGCGGGGCGCGGGCCGACAAGCTGCTGTGGCAGGCCTCCATCGCGCTGGACCCCGTGGCCCGGCTGCGGGTGGTGCGGGCGATGTATGCGATGCGCTTTGGCGAGGACGCCCCCACCCGCCGCTCGATCGACCAATTGCGCGGGATCGAGGGCGTGCGCGTGCGCGAGACCTATGCCCTGCTGGCGCAGCAGCATGGCGTGACCTGGACCCGCCGAAGCTATGACCCCAAGGATTGGGAGGCTGGCGACATCCCCAATCGCTGCCTTT
This sequence comes from Paracoccus zhouxuedongae, assembly GCF_041927815.1. Taxonomy (NCBI): domain Bacteria; kingdom Pseudomonadati; phylum Pseudomonadota; class Alphaproteobacteria; order Rhodobacterales; family Paracoccaceae; genus Paracoccus; species Paracoccus zhouxuedongae. The sequence goes on along the minus strand of NZ_JBHFHM010000014.1, from coordinate 3,420 downwards.
CCGCCGCCACCGCCTGCCTGCATGGCCTGTCCGAGGCCGCCGTGCTGGCCGCCGGCTACGCCCCCACCATCGGCTTTCTGCACACCGGCAAGCCGCTGTCATTCGTCTATGACATCGCCGACCTGTTCAAGCTGGACACCGTGGTCCCCGAGGCTTTCCGCATCGCCGGTCAGCACGCGCGCGGCAAGCTGGACATGCCCCCTGACCGCGCCGTGCGGCTGGCCTGCCGCGATGCCTTTCGCCGCACCGGCCTGCTGGCGCGCCTGATCCCGGCGATCGAAGATGTGCTGTCGGCGGGCGATCTGCCCCGCCCCGCCCCCCCGCCCGAGGCCGCAGGCCCGGCGTTTCAGGATGACCCGGAATGATGGTGATCGTCGTCACCAACGCACCCCCCCGCCTGCGCGGCCGCCTTGCCGCCTGGCTGCTGGAGATCCGCGCGGGTGTCTTTGTCGGCGACTATTCCGCCCGCACCCGCGACCGGATCTGGGGCCAGGTCGAGGCTTACCTTGATGGCGGCGACGCCGTGATGATCTGGCGCGCCCCGACCGACCAGGGCTTCGACTTCAAAACCCTGGGCCGCAACCGCCGGATGCCGGTGGATTTCGACGGCCTGACCCTGGTGCAATTCCGCCCGGAAAAGTGACCACGAGAAAGCATTGGAATATCTGGTGCGCTCTTTGACATTGTGAAAATCAAGCTAGGTCAATAGCCTGCACGAAGACTGTTCCCCGCACACGCGGGGATGAACCGGAGGCCGCGTGATGCTCTGGCGGTCAATAGCCCTGTTCCCCGCACACGCGGGGATGAACCGCCTGCAACTGCTCGACAAAATCCTGATAGATGCTGTTCCCCGCACACGCGGGGATGAACCGCGCTGGCTTCTGGAAAACAGTGACGCGATCCACTGTTCCCCGCACACGCGGGGATGAACCGACCTGGCTGACCTGCGTGCCTTGTTGCAGGGCCTGTTCCCCGCACACGCGGGGATGAACCGATCATCATTGTCTGGTCTCCTGCGTCAGGATGCTGTTCCCCGCACACGCGGGGATGAACCGGAAATCAGGGACGTCATCAAAAGCTCCTCAGCCTGTTCCCCGCACACGCGGGGATGAACCGCGCCGGCTGCGCGAAATGACGCCGCGGGAGAACTGTTCCCCGCACACGCGGGGATGAACCGGTCTGCCGAGGCTCTGAAATCAGGGTTGGCCACTGTTCCCCGCACACGCGGGGATGAACCGGCACTCGGCGCGATCCGGGCAAACCTCATGCCCTGTTCCCCGCACACGCGGGGATGAACCCTCGATGCGCGCCAGCATCAGGCGCTGCACGCCCTGTTCCCCGCACACGCGGGGATGAACCGGCGCGGCGGCTGGAACACCGTCCGGTCGCGGACTGTTCCCCGCACACGCGGGGATGAACCGATCGGCGGCGCAACCATCATCGGTGTGCAGCCTGTTCCCCGCACACGCGGGGATGAACCGGATGATTTCCTGCAGAAGATCACCACCGAGACCTGTTCCCCGCACACGCGGGGATGAACCGGGAGGCAATCTATTGATTTCGCGCTTGCCCCCCTGTTCCCCGCACACGCGGGGATGAACCGATCAGCAGCCTGTCCGCAGCCGTGGTTCAAGCCTGTTCCCCGCACACGCGGGGATGAACCGCCGTTTCTTCCCCAGCGAGCCTTTCGCAAGACCTGTTCCCCGCACACGCGGGGATGAACCGGGCACCTGCTTTTTCCAGCGCACGGCCCCCAGCTGTTCCCCGCACACGCGGGGATGAACCGGCGCTTGTTGAAGGCCTTGCGGTTCTCGATCACTGTTCCCCGCACACGCGGGGATGAACCGGTCGAGTGGCCCAATGTCATCGACCTCATCACCTGTTCCCCGCACACGCGGGGATGAACCGGGAACGCCCCCCGGCGAAACGCCCCCCCGGTCCTGTTCCCCGCACACGCGGGGATGAACCGCCGACCAGGTGTTCGTCCTCGGGCAGTTCAACCTGTTCCCCGCACACGCGGGGATGAACCGCGGGCAATCCGTCCTGAGATCACCACCGTCGCCTGTTCCCCGCACACGCGGGGATGAACCGACCCCGATCACATATTGGCCGTGCCGGGAAATCTGTTCCCCGCACACGCGGGGATGAACCGGTCCAGCAGGCAGTGCACCGGCTAGAAGCGCTCTGTTCCCCGCACACGCGGGGATGAACCGCACATTGCGTAATGTGCTTTCCAATGAACCTTCTGTTCCCCGCACACGCGGGGATGAACCGCTGGCCTGGAATGAGGCGTAGAACTGATCACCCTGTTCCCCGCACACGCGGGGATGAACCGGAAAAACATGAGAGCTGCCTTCGTCTCCACGGCTGTTCCCCGCACACGCGGGGATGAACCGCCGCGCCAGATTTGCTTGCGATTTGAACATGACTGTTCCCCGCACACGCGGGGATGAACCGGGAACGCCCCCCGGCGAAACGCCCCCCCGGTCCTGTTCCCCGCACACGCGGGGATGAACCGGCATCGTCGACGCGACCAGTTTTGCCCAGGGCCTGTTCCCCGCACACGCGGGGATGAACCGCAGGGCTTGGAATGCGGCCACGACCGCCGAGGCTGTTCCCCGCACACGCGGGGATGAACCGCGGCTGCGGGCGATATACCCTCGCGCCTGAGCCTGTTCCCCGCACACGCGGGGATGAACCGGCGAGAGGGTCGCCCCGATCCGCGAGCTGGCGCTGTTCCCCGCACACGCGGGGATGAACCGGGTCAGGATGGGCCTGATCGAACCACTGATGCCTGTTCCCCGCACACGCGGGGATGAACCGCACCGAGCATATTTTCGAAGCGGCGCAGGCCTCTGTTCCCCGCACACGCGGGGATGAACCGATAATATTCACGATGCCAAATGTTACCGCAAACTGTTCCCCGCACACGCGGGGATGAACCGCAGCAGATCGAGGGGGCGGCCAGCCGTATCATCTGTTCCCCGCACACGCGGGGATGAACCGGCGTATTGCAGCACCACGCCCGGCTGGATGCCCTGTTCCCCGCACACGCGGGGATGAACCGATCATCATCGAGACCACGAAGGAATGACCGCCCTGTTCCCCGCACACGCGGGGATGAACCGAGGTCGGGGAGTCGCACATCCTGCCCACCTGGCTGTTCCCCGCACACGCGGGGATGAACCGCACGAGCCTCCAGCAGGGCTTGGAATGCGGCCCTGTTCCCCGCACACGCGGGGATGAACCGTTCCGATCTTCACCTCGGGCCGGGGGATCGCGCTGTTCCCCGCACACGCGGGGATGAACCGAACTCGATCTCCATACCCTGCGGGATGATGGCCTGTTCCCCGCACACGCGGGGATGAACCGCTGCGCCCCGAACTCGCCCCCGAGGCTGACGGCTGTTCCCCGCACACG
>NZ_JBHFHM010000013.1:0-64270 GCF_041927815.1 Paracoccus zhouxuedongae | reverse complement strand
CAAACACGACAAGCGCCGTTACAAACGACGCAACAGGATCGAGATCATGTTCGGGCGCCTGAAAGACTGGCGACGGGTCGCAACACGCTACGACCGATGCCCGAAGGTCTTCCTCTCCGCCGTCGCACTCGCCGCAACCGTCATGTTCTGGCTATGAAACGAGAACGAGTCCTGACCCTAGCGCAAGCGCGCCGACAATCCAACATGCCGTCGCGGCAAATCCCGCTGCGCCCCGACGTAAAACGACAAAAACCTGCTGTAGTTTTGCCACCTTGCGCGACCGCGCCGCGATCTTTCCCCGTAGCCGCGCGACCGCGGTGCCGTGCAGGGCGCAGCCGACCCTTGCCCGGCGGTGCCGAACCGCCTATCTGCGGGCAAGACGCGGCCCTTGGCCGACCCAGATCAGGAACCCACCCGATGCTTGCCTATTTCCGTTGGCCGTTCATCGTCACCGCCGCAGGCCTTGTGCTTGCCTTCTGGCTGGGTCAGGCAACCACCGGCACGCTGGGCGGGGCGCTGTCATTCCTGATGATCGGCACCGTGCTGGCGGTTCTGGAAATCTCGCTGTCCTTCGACAATGCGATCGTCAACGCCAACAAGCTGAAAACCATGACGCCGCTGTGGCAGCGCCGGTTCCTGACCTGGGGCATCCTGATCGCCGTGTTCGGGATGCGGCTGCTGTTTCCGCTGATCATCGTGGTGATCGCCGCCCGCATCGGCCCGATCGAGGCGATCCGCCTGGCCGCCACCCAGCCCGCCGAATATGCCCGCATCATCGGCGACGCGCATCTGACCATCGCGGCTTTCGGCGGCGCGTTCCTGATGATGGTGGGGCTGAACTATTTCATCGACCAGTCCAAGGATGTTGACTGGATCGCCAGCGTTGAACGCGCGCTGCGCCACATCGGATCGGTCCGCGGGCTTGAGGTCGCGCTGGTCCTGGCCGTCATGCTGGGCTTTGCCATGGCATTGCCCGCCGCCGACACCGGGCGCTTTCTGTTCGCGGGTTGCGCGGGCCTGTTGACCTTTCTGGCGGTCGAGGCCCTGGGCCACATTCTTGACCGCGCGAATGAGGCCGCCAGCATGGCCGCGCGCGGCGGTCTGGGCGCGTTCCTTTACCTTGAAGTGCTGGACGCCAGCTTCAGCTTTGACGGCGTGATCGGGGCCTTCGCGCTGACCCAGAACCTGTTCCTGATCGCCATCGGATTGGGCATCGGTGCGATGTATGTGCGCGCCATGACGGTGATGCTGGTCGAACGCCGCACCCTGTCGGAACTGCGTTATCTGGAGAACGGCGCCTTCTGGTCGGTGCTGGTGCTGGCGATCATCATGTTTTGCCAGACGCTGTGGCACATCCCCGAGGTCATCACCGGCCTTCTGGGTGCGGGCTTCATCGCACTGGCGCTGATCTCGTCCTTGCGGGCGCGCGACAGCGCGGCTTGATCGCGCCCGCGCCGCGCCCCATGATGGCGCAAAGCGGGGGGCATGATGGAGACAGGCAATCTGACCGGGCGCTGCACCTGCGGGGCGCTGAGCTATCGGCTGACGCAGGTGCCGATGTTCGTGCAATGCTGCCATTGCACCTGGTGCCAGCGTGAGACGGGCAGCGCCTTCGCCGTCAATGCGATGATCGAAACCGCCTGTCTGGCGATCAGTGGCACCCCGCAGATGGTGACGCTGGACAGCGCCTCGGGCAAGGGCCAGCGGGTGCTGCGCTGCGCGGATTGCGGCACCGCCATCGCCAGCCATTACGGCGCGGCGGGCGATGCCATCGTCTTTGTCCGGGTCGGCACGCTGGACAACCCCGCCGCCTGCCCGCCCGCGATCCATGTCCATACCGCCAGCCGCCTGCCCTGGGTGGTGCTGGGCGATGATCGTCCCGCCGTCCCCGGCTATTACAACCCGCGCGAGGTCTGGCCGCCCGAGGCACAGGCCCGGTTCAAGGCCCTTCGCGCCCACAACCCTTGATTGTTCCACTCCGCCCGATTCAGTGAAGCTGTGCCATAAAAGGCTTGGCGCTCCCCCGGCTTTACGGCTATCATCGCCCCGATCAGACCCGGCAAACGGGCGGACAGGCAGTCAGGCAGACCCAGATGACCGAGATGGCTTATGGCTCCGTGCGCGTGCGGGCCTCCGGCGACCCGATTCTTCCACGGTGGTGGCGCAGTGTCGACCGCTGGTCGCTGGCGGCGATCCTGGGGCTGTTCGCCATCGGGCTGCTGCTGGGGCTGGCGGCCTCGGTGCCGCTGGCCGAACGCAACGGGCTGCCGCCGTTCTACTATGTCACCCGACAGGCGTTCTTCGGCGGTCTGGCCTTGGTCGTCATGGTCCTGATCTCGATGCGCAGCCCGGCGCAGGTACGAAGGCTGGGCGTGGTGATGTTCGCCTTTGCCTTTGCCGCGGTGCTGGCGCTGCCGGTGATCGGCACCGATTTCGGCAAGGGGGCGACGCGCTGGATTTCCTTCGGCTTTGCCTCGGTCCAGCCGTCCGAGTTTCTCAAGCCCGCCTTCATCGCCTTTTGCGCCTGGATGATGGCCGCCGCGCATGAGATCGACGGCCCGCCGGGGCGGCTGTATTCCTTTGGCTTTGCGGTGATCGTGGTGCTGGCACTGGCGCTGCAACCCGACTTCGGCCAGGCCTCGCTGGTGCTGTTCGCCTGGGGGGTGATGTATTTCGTCGCCGGCGCGCCGATCACCCTGCTGGTTGTGATCGCGGGCATCACCGTGGCGGGCGGCTTCTTTGCCTATGAAAGCTCGGACCACTTTGCGCGGCGTATCGACGGCTTTCTGTCACCCACCATCGACCCGCGCACGCAGCTCGGCTATGCCACCAACGCCATTCAAGAGGGCGGCTTCTTTGGCGTCGGCGTGGGCGAGGGGACAGTGAAATGGTCGCTGCCCGATGCCCATACCGACTTCATCATCGCTGTCGCTGCCGAGGAATACGGCCTGATCCTGGTGCTGGTCATCATCGGCCTTTACGCCACCGTGGTGCTGCGGTCGCTGACCCGGCTGACCCGCGAACGCGACCCGTTTTCGCGCATCGCCGGCGTCGGGCTGGCCTGCGCCTTTGGCGTGCAGGCGCTGATCAACATGGGCGTGGCGGTGCGGCTGCTGCCCGCCAAGGGGATGACGCTGCCCTTCGTCAGCTATGGCGGGTCGTCGGTGATCGCCTCGGGAATCGCGGCGGGGATGCTGCTGGCGCTGACCCGCTCGCGCCCGCAGGGCCGGATCGGCGACATCCTGGGCCGGTCTGACGCGCGCAGCGAAGGCCCGCGCGCATGACCGCGCCCTTGCTGATCATCGCGGCCGGTGGGACCGGCGGGCACATGTTCCCCGCGCAGGCCCTGGCCGAGGCGATGCTGGCACGCGGCTGGCGGGTGATCCTGTCCACCGATGCGCGCGGCGCGCGCTATGCCGGGGGCTTTCCGGCGGATGTGCAGATCACCCAGGTCTCGTCCGCCTCACCGGGGCGGGGCGGGATCGCCGCGAAACTGGCCGCGCCGCTGCGCATCGCGGGCGGCGTGACGCAGGCACTGGCGATGATGCGGCGCGACCCTCCGGCGGTGGTGGCGGGCTTTGGCGGCTACCCATCGGTTCCGGCGCTGTCGGCGGCGGTGATGCTGGGCATCCCGCGCCTGATCCACGAACAGAACGGCGTGGTGGGCCGGGTGAACCGGCTGTTCGCCCGCCGCGTCGACCGCTTTGCCTGCGGCACCTGGCCCACCGACCTGCCGCAAGGCGTCGAGGGCCAGCACACCGGCAATCCGGTGCGCGCCGCGGTCCTGTCGCGCGCCACCAGCCCCTATATCGCGCCCGGCGATTACCCGATGTCGCTGCTGGTGATCGGCGGATCGCAGGGCGCGCGGGTGCTGTCGGATGTAGTGCCCGCCGCGATCGCCCTGCTGCCCGAGCCGCTGCGCATGAACCTGCGCGTCGCCCATCAGGCCCGTGCCGAGGATGGCGACCGCGTGGTGCGCGCCTATGCCGCCGCCGGGATCCCGGCCGAGGTGCAGCCGTTCTTTACTGACGTCCCCGCCCGGCTGGCCGATTGCCAACTGGTCATCTCACGCGCGGGGGCCAGCTCGATCGCCGACATTTCGGTGATCGGCCGCCCCGCGATCCTGATCCCCTATGCCGCCGCCACCGGCGATCACCAGACCGCCAATGCGCGCGGCCTGGCGCAGGCGGGCGCGGCGCTGTCGCTGCCCGAACAGGGGCTTGACGCCGCCGCCCTGTCGGGCCACATCGCCGCCATCCTGACCGACCCGCGCCGTGCCACCGCCATGGCCGCCGCCGCCTGCGCCGCGGGACGCCCTGACGCAACCGACCGGCTGGTGGCCCTGGTCGAAGACCTGTCGAAGAAAGACCCCCGATGAATGCTGCAACCAAACTGCCCGGCGAACTGGGTCCGATCCACTTTATCGGCATTGGCGGCATCGGCATGTCGGGCATCGCCGAGGTGCTGATGACGTTGGGCTATGCCGTGCAGGGATCGGATGCGAAGCGCAGCAAGATCACCGACCGGCTGGAATCCCTCGGCGCCCAGGTGTTCGAGGGGCAGCGCGCCGAAAACATCGGCAATGCGGGCGTCGTCGTCATCTCGACCGCCATCAAGAAGGGCAACCCCGAGCTGGAGGAAGCGCGCCGCCGCGGCCTTCCCGTCGTGCGCCGCGCCGAAATGCTGGCCGAGCTGATGCGGCTGAAATCCAACATCGCCATCGCCGGAACGCATGGCAAGACGACGACCACAACCATGGTCGCCACCCTTCTGGACGCGGGCCATTTCGACCCCACCGTCATCAACGGCGGCGTCATCCACGCCTATGGATCGAACGCCCGCGCCGGTGCCGGGGAATGGATGGTGGTCGAGGCTGACGAAAGCGACGGCAGCTTCAACCGCCTGCCCGCCACCATCGCCATCGTCACCAATATCGACCCCGAGCATATGGAACATTGGGGCAGCTTCGACGCCCTGCGCGCGGGCTTTGACCATTTCGTCGGCAACATCCCCTTCTACGGCCTCGCCGTCTGCTGCACCGACCACCCCGAGGTTCAGGCCCTGGTTGGCCGCATCACCGACCGCCGCGTCGTGACCTTCGGCTTCAACGCCCAGGCCGATGTGCGCGCCCTGAACCTGCGCTATGAAAACGGCAGCGCGCATTTCGACATCGCCCTGCAAGCCGAGGGCGAGGACGCGCTGATCGAGGGTTGCACCCTGCCGATGCCGGGCGATCACAACGTGTCGAACGCGCTAGCCGCCGTCGCCGTCGCCCGCCATCTGGGCATGAAGAAAGACGAGATCCGCAGCGCGCTTGCCGGTTTCGGCGGCGTCGGTCGCCGCTTCACCAAGGTGGCCGAGGTGAACGGCGTCACCATCATCGACGATTACGGCCACCACCCGGTCGAGATCGCGGCGGTGCTGCGTGCCGCCCGCCAGGCCACGCAAGGCCGTGTCATCGCCGTGCATCAGCCCCATCGCTACAGCCGGTTGTCGCATCTTTTCAACGACTTCTGCACCTGTTTCAATGAGGCAGACGTAGTCGGCATCGCCGAGGTTTATGCGGCGGGCGAAGACCCGATCCCCGGCGCCTCGCGCGATGATCTGGTCGCCGGGCTGATCGCCCACGGCCACCGCCACGCCCGCGCGGTGACGGATGAAGCCGACCTGGCCCGGCTGGTGCGCGAACAGGCCCGCCCCGGCGACATGGTGGTTTGCCTCGGGGCCGGCACCATCTCGACCTGGGCCTATGGCCTGCCCGAGGCCCTGCAAGGGCAAGCGGCGTGAGCATCGCGCTGATCCTGACGCCGCTGTGGCTGATCGCCGCCGCGGCGCTGCCCCGCGTTCCGCTGCGTTTGCGCGCGGCGACAAGCTGGAGCCTGTCGCTGATCGGCGTGCCGCTGCTGGGCGGGCTGACCTATGCCCACGGCCTGCTGACCGGCCTGACCGCCCTGGCCCTTGGCGCCGCCCTGCTGGCCCTCGCCTTCCGCCCGCATCGGGGGCACCCGGCGGAGTAGGGGGCGCGAAGTGAGTCATGGGACTTGCTGCGGGGTTCGGCTAAGCTCGCCACATCGCCCCTGATCGCGCCGTGGCCATTCCGTGCCTCGTCACCAGGCTGTGCACGACCGCGACCACACCCACATCGCCGTGCCTTTACGGTCCCTTCCCTGAGGCGCTTATGCCAGCCATTGCCGCCGCAAGTCCCGAAATTGATCAGGCCACCCTTCGCCATCACCGCCCTCTAACCCCCTTTCTTCTTGGCCCAAATATGCCCGGGGGGTCCGGGGACGGGATGCCCCCGGCTGCTCCAACCCATCTCCCCATCAAAATCAACGGCTTGCCGCCCCTCTTGCCCGACCCCGTGCATCCGGCTAAACCCGCACGCATGATCACGCTTCCCACCCCGCGCGGCACCCTGACCGCTGATCGCCCGCTGGCTGATCTGACGTGGCTGCGCGTCGGCGGGCCGGCGGATTGGCTGTTCCAGCCCGCCGACCGCGACGACCTGGCGGCGTTTCTGGCGGCGCTTGACCCGGCCATTCCGGTGTTCCCGATGGGGGTCGGCTCGAACCTGATCGTGCGCGATGGTGGCATTCGGGGCGTGGTCATCCGCTTGGGGCGCGGCTTCAACGGCATTGATATTCAAGGCGAAATTGTCACCGCAGGCGCTGCCGCGCTGGATGCGCATGTGGCGCGCAAGGCGGCCGAGGCGGGGCTCGACCTGACCTTTCTGCGCACAATCCCCGGCGCCATCGGCGGCGCGGTGCGGATGAATGCGGGCTGCTATGGCAGCTATGTCGCCGATCATCTGGTTCAGGTGACGGCCGTCACCCGTAACGGGCAAGTGGTTGAAATCCCGGCGAAAGACTTGAACCTGGCCTATCGCAGCTCAACCCTTCCCGATGGATGGGTGGTGACTTCGGCCAGTTTCCGCGCCGGCCCGGGCGATCCCGATGCGCTTGCCGCGCGGATGCAGGATCAGATCGACCGCCGCGACGCCAGCCAGCCCACGCGCGACCGCAGCGCCGGTTCGACCTTCCGCAACCCATCGGGCGCCAGCTCGACCGGTCGCGCCGATGACACGCATGAGCTGAAGGCATGGAAAGTTATCGACGAAGCCGGACTGCGGGGCGCCCGCCGGGGTGGCGCGCAAATGTCTGAAAAGCATCCCAATTTCCTGATCAACACCGGCAACGCCACCGCTGCCGATCTGGAAGGCCTGGGCGAGGAGGTGCGCAAAAAGGTTTTGCAGCACCGGGGGATTTCGCTACAGTGGGAAATCATGCGGGTGGGCGAAGCCCTGCCCGAATAACGACCGGGACCACCCGGCGACAAGAAGGCGGATTTGGGCATGTCGAGCAGGACAGCCCCGACGGTGATCGTGTTGATGGGCGGCCCCTCGGCTGAGCGTGAGGTGTCGCTGTCGACCGGGCGCGAATGCGCCCAGGCATTGCGCGCGGCGGGGTATCAGACGGTTGAGGTCGATGCGGGCCAGCACGGGGGTATGGGCCTTCCGGCGCGGCTGATGTCGTTTGGCAATGACGTCATCGTTTTCAACGCCTTGCATGGCCGCTGGGGCGAGGACGGCATTGTTCAGGGCCTGCTGGAATGGCTGCGCCTGCCCTATACGCATTCCGGCGTCGCCGCCTCGGCTTTGGCGATGGACAAGGAACGCGCCAAGCTGGCCTTTCGCGCCGCCGGTCTGCGCGTCTGCGACAGCCTGATTGCCCCTGCCGATGACGTCCGCGCCCGCCATGTCATGCCGCCGCCCTATGTCGTCAAGCCCGCGAACGAAGGCTCATCGGTCGGCGTCTACATCGTGCATGATGCCGCCGACGCCCCGCCCGCCTTGTCTGCCGACATGCCCGATCAGGTCATGGTCGAGGCCTATGCGCCGGGCCGCGAGCTGACCGTCGCGGTCATGGGCGACCGCGCCCTGGGGGTGACGGAAATCGTCACCGAGGGCTGGTATGACTACGATGCCAAATACAAGCCCGGCGGATCGCGGCACGTGATCCCCGCCGAGGTGCCGGAGGAGATCACCACCCTGTGCCTGGACTGGGCGGTGCGCGCGCATCGCGCCCTGGGCTGCCGGGGCCTGTCGCGCAGCGACTTTCGCTGGGATGACACCCGGGGTGCCGAGGGGTTGATCATTCTGGAAACCAACACCCAACCGGGGATGACGCCCACCTCATTGGCGCCGGAACAGGCGGCCCATGCCGGGATCAGCTTCCCCGATTTGTGCGACTGGCTGGTAAGGGACGCCTCATGCATGCGCTGACCCCCCCCGGCGGGCCGCAAGGCCCCGGTCACCGCCTGTCGCCGCGCCCGGTGCGGGGCACGGCCTATGGGCCGGTCGCTGGTGCGCGCCCGCCGCGCCGCGACCCTGCGCCCTCACGCCTGGCGTACCGTCTGAACCGGCTGTGGCTGAAGCCGATGATCCGCCGTCTGGTGCGGGTCGGCGCGCCCGCGCTGCTGATCGCGCTGACCGCCGGGATCATCCTGTCCAATGCCGACCGCCGCGACGCGATGAGCGCGGGGCTGAACAGCATGGTCCGGTCGGTTCAGGAACGGCCCGAGTTTCAGGTGGATCTGCTGAAGATCGACGGTGCGTCGCCCATCGTGGCCGAGGGCATCCGCGACATGCTGCCGGTCGCGCTGCCGGCGTCCAGCTTTGATCTGGATCTGACGCGGCTGCGCGATGACGTGGCCGCGCTGGATGCGGTGGCGGCGGTCGACATGCGCATTCGCGGCGGCGTGCTTGAGGTGGCGATCACCGAACGCCAGCCCGCGCTGCTGTGGCGTCACGCCACCGGGATCGAGATCATCGACGCCACCGGTCACCGCGTTGCCACCGTCACGGGGCGTGACGTGCGCGCCGATCTGCCGCTGGTCGCGGGTGAAGGCGCCGAACGCGCCGCCCCCGAGGCAATCGCCCTGATGGATGCCGCCGGTCCGATCCTGCCGCGTGTCCGCGGGCTGGAACGGATGGGTGATCGCCGCTGGGATCTGGTGCTGGATCGCGGCCAACGGATCCTGCTGCCCGCCGAGGGCGCCCGCATCGCGCTGGAACGGGCGCTGGCGATGGACAAGGCGCAAGACATCCTGTCGCGCGACGTCACCGCCATCGACATGCGCGAGGACGGCCGCGTGATCCTGCGGGTGGGGCCGGATGCGATGCGCGACCTGCTGCGGCAGCGCGGGGTCGTGGTGGAAGAACCGGCGACGGCGGGCGCGGCACCGGCGAAACCGAAACGAAGGGGCTGAGGATGGGCGATCTTTACCAATCGCAGCGCGCCATGCGCGAAATCCGGCAGCGCGCCTTGCAGGGCGGCGCCATCGCCGTTCTGGACATCGGCACCAGCAAGGTCGCCTGCCTGGTGCTGCGCTTCGACGTGCCCGACCTGCCCGGCGATGATGGCGCAGGGCCTTTGGCCGGTCAGGCCAATTTCCGGGTGATCGGCGCGGCCTCAACCCGGTCGCGCGGCGTGCGATTTGGTGAAATCGACACCATGGCCGAAACCGAACGCGCCGTCCGCACCGCGATCCAGTCGGCGCAGAAACATGCCGGTCAGCGCGTCGATCACGTCATCGCCTGCTTTTCCGGCGCGCGCCCGGCCAGCTATGGCATTGCGGGCGACATCGATCTTCCGGGCGGCAAGGTGCGCGAGGCCGACGTGGGCCGGGTGCTGGCCGCCTGCGATCTGCCCGACATCGGACCGGGGCGCGAGGTTCTGCACGCCCAACCGGTGAACTTTGCGCTGGACAACCGCACCGGCCTGTCGGACCCGCGCGACCACGCCGGCAACCGGCTGGCGGTCGATATGCACCTGTTGACGGTGGATGCGGCGGTGATCGGCAACCTGATCTATTGCATCAAGCGCTGCGATCTTGAACTCGCGGGGCTGGCGTCCTCGGCCTATGTCTCGGGGATTGCGGCCTTGGTCGAGGATTACCGCAAGATGGGGGCCGCCTGTATCGACATGGGCGGTGGCACCACCGGCGTGTCGGTGTTCATCAAGAACCACATGATCTTTGCCGATGCGGTGCGTCTGGGCGGCGATCACGTCACCGCCGATGTGGCCGCCGGCCTGCGGCTGCCGCTGCCGGTCGCCGAGCGCATCAAGACGCTGAACGGCGGCGTTCTGGCCACCGGCAAGGACGACCGCGAGATGATCGAACTGGTGCCCGAAGGCGCGTCCGAGACCGACGATTGGGCCTATGACCGCCGCCGCGTCAGTCGCGCCGATCTGATCGGCATCATGCGCCCCCGGATCGAGGAAATCCTTGAGGAGGTGCGCGCCATCCTGGATGCGGCGGGCTTTGACGACATGCCCACCCAGCAGGTCGTGCTGACCGGTGGCGGCTGCCAGGTGCCGGGGCTGGACGGGCTGGCGGCGCGCATCCTGGGCCACAACGTCACGATGGGGCGCCCGCTGCGCATCCAGGGCCTGCCCTATGCGATGACCGGTCCCAGCTTTTCCGCCGCCGTCGGGCTGGCCTTGTTCGCCGCCCATCCGCAGGATGAATGCTGGGATTTCGAATTGCCCGCCGAACGCTATCCGGCCCGGTCGCTGCGCCGCGCGCTGCGGTGGTTCAAACAGAACTGGTAAGTCTGCCGCCGATTTCCCCCATATCCTGATCCTTGCGCAAAATGCCGCCGATAGCGGGCCGTTCCCATCCAGATTTTGTGGACATGGGGCGTTTTTCGCGTGACGGGCGAGTGGGAATCGGGCTAATTTGGGCCGGAAAAGGGGCAGGCGGCGGGCAGTCTTGGCTGGCGGCGTCTGGAAAAACAACAGGCGGACAGCATGACCTTGAACCTGACGATGAACGACACTGACGAGCTGAAGCCGCGGATCACCGTCTTCGGCGTCGGCGGTGCGGGCGGCAATGCCGTCAACAACATGATCGAGAAGAAGCTGGACGGGGTCGAGTTCGTCGTCGCCAATACCGACGCGCAGGCCCTGCAACAGTCGCGGTCGCGCGAGCGGGTTCAGATGGGTCTGAAAGTGACCGAGGGTCTGGGCGCGGGTGCCAAGCCCTCGATCGGGGCCAAGGCCGCTGAGGAATCGATCGAGGAAATCGTCGATCATCTGATGGGCGCGCATATGTGCTTCATCACCGCAGGCATGGGCGGCGGCACCGGCACCGGTGCCGCGCCGATCATCGCGCAGGCCGCGCGCGAGCTGGGCGTGCTGACCGTCGGCGTTGTGACCAAACCCTTCATGTTCGAGGGTGCCAAGCGGATGCGGCAGGCCGAGGAGGGTATCGAGGCCCTGCAAAAGGTCGTCGACACGCTGATCATCATTCCGAACCAGAACCTGTTCCGTCTGGCCAACGAAAAGACCACCTTCACCGAGGCGTTCTCGATGGCCGATGACGTGCTGTATCAGGGCGTCAAGGGCGTGACCGACCTGATGGTGCGCCCCGGCATCATCAACCTCGACTTCGCGGACGTCCGTTCGGTGATGGACGAGATGGGCAAGGCGATGATGGGCACCGGCGAGGCCCAGGGCGAGGATCGCGCCATCCAGGCCGCCGAAAAGGCGATCGCCAACCCGCTCTTGGACGAAATCAGCCTGCGCGGCGCCAAGGGCGTGCTGATCAACATCACCGGCGGCTTCGACCTGACCCTGTTCGAGCTGGACGAGGCTGCGAACCGCATCCGTGATGAGGTCGACCCGGACGCCAATATCATCGTCGGCTCGACCCTGGACCCCGAGATGGAGGGGGTGATGCGAGTGTCCGTCGTCGCCACCGGCATTGACGCGGTGGTCGAGGCTGCCGCCGTGCCGCCGCAGCGCCGCCCGATGTCGCAGCCGCTGCCGCATCAGCCGGCGATGCGCGAACCCGAGCCCGCGCCGCAGCCCGAACCCTCGCGCGCAGAACGTCAGGCCGCCGCCGCCGTCGCCGCCGTGCGCGCCGGTCGCGCCGAAGAACCGGCGCCGCAACCTGCGCCGCGCGTGGCCGAACGTCCGGTGGAGCGCCATGTCGACCGCCATGTCGACCGCGCGCCCGAGCGCCCGGTTGATCGCCACGATCGTCACGCCGCGCCCGATGAGGGCCTGTTCGCCAGCCGCCGCGCCGTCGACATCGACGATCTGGAGGGCGACGACATGCCGCCGCCCGCCTATAGCCCGCGCCACAGCGCCCCGGCGGCGCGCCCGGCGATGCGCGATCTGGATACCAACGGCGATCCGGGTGTCTTTACCGCGCCCAAGCGTCCGGCATCGTCGGGCGGGATGGCGGGCCGCGCTCTGCATGACGAACCGGCACCGCGCCGCAGTACCGCAGCCGCCGATCTGGCGCAATCCGCCGCCGACCGTGCCCGCAGCGGCCTGGGCGCGCTGCTGAGCAAGATGACGGGCCATGTCGAAGGTCAGGCGCCTGCCAGCCACCCCGCGCCGCAGCGTGATTCCCGCGCCGCGACCGCCGTGCGCCAGCAGCCGGTCTATGACGACGAGGATCTGATCGACCCCGAACAGGAACGGGTCGAGATCCCGGCCTTCCTGCGTCGCCAGGCCAACTGACGGTCACAACCCCGTCATCCAGCATTCTGAAAAAGACCGGGCCTTCCCGGTCTTTTTTGCTTTGAAACAACGGGTTGCAATGCCTCTTTCGCGGGTCGCGCAAAAACCCCCACGGACCGGCGGCGGATGTTTCAGCCGGTAACAACAAGTGAGTTGTCCGGGGCGGGGCCGGACCATAGCTGTCAGTCAGGGCAGAGGCCCAATGTGAACTTTGAACGACAGGACGATGGCTGTGCAGACGACGATTGCATCGCGGGTGACTTTCAGCGGCGTGGGGCTTCATTCCGGCGCCGCCGTGCGCATGACCATTGCCCCGGCGCCCGCCGGCCATGGCATCGTCTTTCACCGCACCGATCTGCCCGCCGGTCCTGCCGCCGAGATCCCGGCGCTTTGGGATCACGTCACCCCCTCGCGCCTGTGCACGGTGGTCGACAATGGTCAGGGGGCCAGCGTCTCGACCATCGAACATGTCATGGCAGCGCTGGCTGGCACCGGCATCACCAATGCGGTGATCGAGGTCGACGCGCCCGAAGTGCCGATCCTTGACGGCTCGGCCGCGCCCTTTGTTCAGGGCATCCTGGCCCAGGGCATCCGTCGCCAGGACGCGCCGATGCGGGTGCTGCGCATCCTGCGCCCGGTCGAGGTGCGCGAAGGCGATGCCGTGGCCCGGCTGGAACCGGCTGATCGCTTCGCCATGCAGTTCACCATCGACTTTGCCGATGCCGCCATCGGCCATCAGGAAAAGACCGTCGATCTGGCGAATGGCGCCTTTGTGCGCGAACTGATGGATAGCCGCACCTTTTGCCGCCAGTCCGATGTCGAGGCGATGCAAAAGAACGGCCTTGCCCTGGGTGGCACCTATGAAAACGCCGTGGTCTTTGACGGTGACCGGGTGCTGTCGCCGGGCGGCCTGCGCCACGCGGATGAGCCGGTGCGCCACAAGATGCTGGACGCGGTGGGCGATCTGGCCCTTGCCGGTGCGCCGATCCAGGGGCTTTACGCGGGCAACCGCGCCGGTCACGCGATGACCAACCGGCTGCTGCGCGCGGTCTTTGCCGATGCGCGCAACTGGCAATGGGTTGTGCTGGCGCCGTCGCAGGCGCAATCGCTGCTGGGCGCGGGGGTCTGCGTGCCCGTCCCGCCGCCGCGCGCCACCCAGCCGCGCCGCCCGCTGCCGCTGCCCGCCCGCCGCCAGCTTGCCGCTGGTGCGGCGGTCCCGGCCTGATCACGCTGTCGCGCGGGCGCGATGGCCGCTTTGCTTGCCCGATCCAGCTGTGCTAGGACGGCGATGCCCGGCGGGATTCCCTGCCGGGTTTGCGCAACCCCCCGCCGGATGGGGGGCCCCCGTCTGCCGGGGGACATGTCACGACGGAACGGGGTGCAGGCATGACGGATCGGGGTCCAGCGACGATGCGCGTGGCGGGCAGGCTGACCATGGCGGTGGCCCTGTCGGCCCTGCTGGCGGCCTGCGGCGGCGCGCGCGACGACAAGGTTCCGGCCAATCTGGAAAGTTTCACCGCCGAGGAAATCTACAAGCGCGGCGAGTATGAGCTGGAAAACAGCCGCAAGCCCGACAATGCCGTGCGCTATTTCTCGGAGGTCGAGCGGCTTTACCCCTATTCCGAATGGGCCAAGCGCGCGCTGATCATGCAGGCCTATGGCTATCACAAGGCGCGCGATTACGAATCCGCGCGCGGTGCCGCCCAGCGGTTCATCGACACCTATCCGGGCGATGAAGATGCCGCCTATGCGAAATACCTGCTGGCGCTTTCCTATTACGACCAGATCGATGAGATCGGCCGCGACCAGGGCCTGACCTTCCAGGCGCTTCAGGCCTTGCGCGCGGTGATCGAGGAATATCCCGACAGCGAATATGCGCGCTCGGCGATCTACAAGTTCGACCTGGCCTTTGACCATCTGGCCGCCAAGGAAATGGAAATCGGCCGCTTCTATCTGAAGCGCGGTCACCATACCGCCGCGATCAACCGCTTCCGCGTCGTGGTCGAGGATTACCAGACCACCACACAGACCCCCGAGGCGCTGATGCGTCTGGTCGAGGCCTATCTGTCGCTGGGCCTGACCGACGAGGCGCAGACGGCCGGCGCGATCCTGGGCCACAACTTCCAGTCCTCGCCCTTCTACGGCGATGCCTACAAGCTGCTGGCCAGACGCGGGCTGACGCCTGTGGCCAAGGGCGATAGCTGGCTGACCAAGATCTATCGCCAGGTCATCCAGGGCCGCTGGCTGTGACGGCCCACGGCTAAGCGGCGGGCCGCCATGCTGCGCGAAATCGACATTCGGGACATGCTGCTGATCGACCGGCTGGTGCTGCCGTTCGGTCCGGGGCTGAACGCGCTGACCGGGGAAACCGGGGCGGGCAAGTCGATCCTGCTGGATTGCCTGGGCTTTGTGCTGGGCTGGCGCGGCCCCGCCGATCTGGTGCGCGCGGGTGCGGCGCAGGGCGAGGTGACGGCGGTGTTCGACCTGCCGCCCGGCCATCCCGCCCGCGCCGCGCTGGAACAGGCGGGCCTGCCCGCCGGGGATGAGCTGATCCTGCGCCGGGTCAACGCCGCCGATGGCCGCAAGACCGGCTGGATCAACGACCGCCGCGTCTCGGGTGAGGTGCTGCGGGCGGTCTCGGATAGCTTGGTGGAACTGCACGGCCAGCATGACGACCGTGGCCTGCTGAACCCGCGCGGGCATCGCGCCATGCTGGATGCCTTTGCCGGGGCGGATGACGCCCTGGCGCAGGTGCGCGCCGCCTGGTCGGCATTGGCCGGGGCGCGCAAGGCCGAGGATCAGGCCCGCGCCGCGCTGGACCGCGCCCGCGCCGATGAGGAGTTCCTGCGCCATGCCGTCGCCGAACTGACGGATCTCTCCCCCGAACCCGGTGAGGATGCGGCGCTGGACGCCCGCCGCCGCCAGATGCAGGCCGCCGCCCGCATCCGCGAGGATGTGACCCGCGCCGCGCAGGCACTGGGCGATGACGGCGCCGGGGCCATGCTGCGCGACGCGACCCGCTGGCTTGAGGGGGCAGCCGACCGGGCCGAGGGCGCGCTGGATGCCGCCCTTGCGGCGCTGTCGCGGGCCAGCATCGAACTGGCCGAGGCCGCCGATGGCGTGGACCGTGCCGCGCAGGCGATGGATTTCGACCCGCGCGAACTGGACCGTGTGGAAGAACGGCTGTTCGCGCTGCGGGCCCTGGCGCGCAAGCATGGCGTGCTGCCCGACGATCTGGCGCAGACGGCGGCGGGGCTGGCGGACCGCCTGGCCGCGATCGACGGCGGGGCCGAGGGGCTGGCGGGCCACGCCGCTGCCGTGGCTACGGCCGCCGCCGCCTATGACGCCGCCGCCGCCCGCCTGTCGGCGCTGCGCGCCGATGCCGCAGGCCGCCTTGACGCCGCCGTCAGCGCCGAGCTGGCGCCGCTGAAGATGGAACGCGCGGTCTTTACCACCCAGATCACCCCCGCCGAACCCGGCCCGGATGGGGCGGAGACCGTGGCCTTCAGCGTGGCCACCAACCCCGGCGCGCCCGCCGGGCCGCTGGACAAGATCGCTTCGGGCGGGGAATTGTCGCGCTTCCTGCTGGCGCTGAAGGTCTGCCTGGCGCGCGGCAATGATGCGCTGGTGATGATCTTCGACGAGATCGACCGGGGCGTGGGCGGGGCAACCGCCGATGCCGTGGGGCGTCGCCTGAAGGCCCTGGCAGATACGGCGCAGGTGCTGGTCGTGACCCACAGCCCGCAGGTCGCAGCGCGGGCGGACCATCATTTCCGCGTGGAAAAAAGGGTGGTGGACGGGGTGACCGTCTCATCCGTGGCGCGGCTGGATGCCGATCAATCCACCGACGAACTGGCGCGGATGCTGGCTGGCGACACGGTGACCGATGCCGCCCGCGCCGCCGCCCGCGCCCTGCGCGAGGGCTAGAGGCCCGGATCCTTCAGCGCCGCACAGCGGGCTTCTTCTGTTCATAAATATTCGAATCCTAGCGCAGAAAGATCAGCGCCATCCCGGCCGCCGCGATCAATGCCCCGCCCCATGACGTCCCCGAAGGCCGCGCCCCGGTGATCGCCCACAGCACCGGCAGGATCAGCACCGGCGACAGCGCCGACAGCGTGGACACGATCCCCACCTTCCCGCCCTGCAGGGCAAACAGCAGCAAGGTCATGCCGACCGCCATGGCGATGAACCCCGAGGCGGCGATCTGCATCAGCAGCGCGGCGGTCGGGCGGCCCTGTATCCGTGCCACCGGCAGGCGGTGAAAGACGCCCATCAGCAGCGCCAGCCCGACGACCGCAATCGCGACCCGGATCAGCGATCCAAGCGCCGGGTCAAAGCCCGCGGCCATCACCGGCCGCGCGATCAGTGACCCCGCGGCCTGACCCGCCGCCGCCAAAAGGCCAAAGGCCACGCCCTGCCAGACCGGGCCCTGCATCGCCTCGAACCGGTGACTGCCCGACCGGCCAGGACGGCCTAGCACCGCCATGGCCACCCCCACCGCGCAGGCCGCGACGCCGATCACCGCCGCCGTCGACAGGCGTTCGTCCAGAAACGCCCAGCCCGCCAAGGCAGCGATCGGCGCGTTCAGCGCGAACATCGCCCCGGTGCGGCGCGGGCCCAGGCGGCGCAGCGCAAAGAACAGCATCGTATCGCCCGCCAGAATGCCGACCAGCCCGGACAGGATCAGCGGCCCGACCCCCGACCAGTCGGTGCCGACCCACGACCCGGTGGCCAGCACGAAAGCCCCCAGCATCACCGTGACCATGCTTTGCCGGATCAGGTTGAAGCCGAACGGTCCAAGCTGCGCCACCGGCGTGGCCGACATCAACCCGGTGATTGCCCAGCACAGGGCGGCGGCCAAAGCGGCGACTTCGTGGATCGGCAGGCCTGTCACCGCATGTCCCCCGCTGGCTCAGTGGCCCCCGTGATGCCCCGCGCCCGCAGGCTTGGCAAGCCCCGTGGTCAGGGGTTCGGCGCGGGCGGCCCCTCAAGCGGGCCTTCGATCAGGTCGGTCACGATGCCCTCAGGCGTGATGATCCGCGTCTTGGTGAAGCGCACGCGCAGATCGACGGGCATGGTATCCTTGCGCTTGGGGATCATCTTGGCCAAGGCCGCCACTTCGGAGATCGAGGGGTCGCGCGGGCCTTCGACATTGGCGCGCACCAGCAGCCGATCCTCAAGCGTCACCACCTCAAGCGAGTCCAGGCGGTTGCCCTCCATCGCGGCCATTTCCTCGCTCAGGATGTTGCGGACCTGGCGGCGATAGGTTTCCTCATCCAGCTTGCGCGTCAGATTGGCCGCCAGCACAAAGGCCAGCCCGGCCAGGATCAGCAGGCTGACGACGTGGCGGCGCAGAAAGCTGATCAGCTCGACATGGCCATCATCATCGCGGGCAAAGCCGTTGAACCACAGCACGATGGCGGCGGCGAATTGAATGGCGACGATGTTGGTGACGGCCAGCAGAAACGCCCCGCCTGCCGCGTCATATTCGCCGCGCGTGACCAGAATGGCGGATGCCGACAACGGCGGCACCAGTGCCGTGGCAATCGCCACGCCGACAAAGCCTGCGCCGACACGGGGCGAGGCCGTGGCATAGGCCCCCGCCGCGCCACCCGCCAGGGCAATTGCCAGGTCGAACAGGTTGGGCGCGGTGCGCGAGCGGATTTCATTCGTGATCGGGCTGTCCAGATGCACCCAGCCGATCGCCATGGCGACGCCGAACACCACCACGCCCCCCGCCAGAAGCGAGATTCCGGCCTTGCGCAACAGCTTCAGATCACCGTCCGAAATCGCAAGTGCCACCCCCATGATCGGCCCCAAGAGCAGCGCTACGATCATCGCGCCGATCACCACCGCCGGGCTGTCGGCCAGCAACCCGTATGAGGCGATGACCGCCGACAGCGCATTCATGAAAAGATAGCCGGGCGTCATCAGCGCGGCCGATCGCATGTCGACCCGCAGCCTGGACCGCAGGCCATGGCGGCGCTGGATCACCGCATCGGGCTGATCGGCATCGACCGCCGCGCGGTCGTCGCTGTCCTCATCACTCGTTACCTGCGCGTCACTCACACCATCATTTCCTTGGTTGCACTCAGCCGCAGGTCGGGATGATCGCGTTCGGCGCGGTCGATATCCCATTGCAGCCGGGTCAGATATACCGGGTCGCCGTCATGGTCATGGGCGATATGGCCCTTGTTGGCATTGACGAACGTGTCCAGCGCCTCGGCCGGGCCGCTGACCCAGCGGGCGCTGGTGAATTGCGACGGCTCGAACCGGACGGGCAGGCCGTATTCCTGTTCGATACGGCTGGCCAGCACCTCGAATTGCAGCGCGCCCACGACGCCGACGATGAAGCCCGAACCGATGGCGGGCTTGAACACCTTTGCCGCGCCTTCCTCGGCGAATTGCATCAGCGCCTTTTCCAGGTGCTTGGCCTTCATCGGGTCGCCCGCGCGCACGCCTTGCAGCAGTTCCGGTGCAAAGGACGGGATGCCGGTAAAGCGCAGCACCTCGCCCTCGGTCAGCGCGTCGCCGATGCGCAACTGGCCGTGGTTCGGGATGCCGATGATGTCGCCGGCCCAGGCTTCATCGGCCAGTTCGCGGTCGGCGGCCAGGAACAAAACCGGGTTCGACACCGCCATCGGCTTCTTGCTGCGCACATGCAACAGCTTCATGCCGCGCTGGAAATGCCCGCTTGCCAGCCGGACGAAGGCCACCCGGTCGCGGTGCTTGGGGTCCATGTTGGCCTGCACCTTGAACACGAAACCGGTGACCGGGGTCTCGGCGGCGTCGATCACCCGCTCGGCCGCCTTTTGCGGCTGAGGCTCGGGGCCGAACCGGCCCATGCCGTCCATCAGTTCTTTCACGCCGAAACTGTTGATGGCGCTGCCGAACCAGATCGGGGTCATGTGACCCTCAAGGAATGACTGGCGGTCAAAGGCGGGCAGCAATTCGCGCGCCATCGCCACTTCCTCGCGCAGTTGCGCCAGCAGGTCGGCGGGGATGTGATCGGCCAGCTTCGGGTCGTCCAGGCCGCTGATCTGCACCGATTCCGCCACCTTGTTGCGGTCGGCGCGGTCCATGATGTCCAGCCGGTCGTTCAACAGGTCATAGGCGCCGATGAAGTCGCGCCCCATGCCGATCGGCCAGGAGGCCGGGGCCACGTCGATGGCCAGGTTTTCCTGGATCTCGTCGATGATCTCGAATGTGTCGCGCGATTCGCGGTCCATCTTGTTGCAAAAGGTCAGGATCGGCAGATCGCGTAGTCGGCAGACCTCGAACAGCTTGCGGGTCTGGCTTTCCACACCCTTGGCCCCGTCGATCACCATGATCGCGGCGTCCACGGCGGTCAGCGTGCGATAGGTATCCTCGGAAAAATCGCTGTGGCCGGGGGTGTCGACCAGGTTGAAGCGATAGTGGCGGAAATCGAACGACATCGCCGAGGCGCTGACCGAGATGCCGCGATCCTGTTCCATCTTCATGAAGTCCGACCGGGTGCGCCGCGCCTCGCCCTTGGCGCGCACCTGTCCGGCCATCTGGATGGCGCCCCCGAACAGCAGGAACTTTTCGGTCAGCGTGGTCTTGCCCGCGTCGGGATGCGAGATGATCGCAAAGGTCCGGCGGCGGGAAATCTCGGCGGGAAGGGCGGGGTTCTGGGTCATGGATCGGGCTTTACCTGACGCTGCATCGCCCCGCAATCGGCGCCGCGCGGGTGGCGATTGCGGATGAGTATTTTGGCAAAGAGGAAATGGGCTTCCGCTTTGCCCAAATACTCACCTTGCTGCCCTTGCAGCCCGCGCGCCGCTGGCCCAATCTTGCCCGACATGCCGGAGGCCCCATGCTGCAAGATTTCACCCTGTCCGCCCGTCCCGAAAACGGCCCGCCGCGTCTGGCGGCGTTGCGGGGGCAAATGGCCCAGGCGGGGCTGGATGGCTGGTTGCAGCCGCGTGCCGATGCCCATCAGGGCGAATATGTGGCGGCTTGCGATGACCGGCTGGCCTGGCTGACCGGTTTCACCGGATCGGCGGGCGGGGCCTATGTGACGCGGGACCGGGCGGCGGTCGCATCGGATGGGCGCTATCGTTTGCAGGCGCGTGACCAATGCGCGCCCGAGATTGAGGTGCTGATCGAGCCGGGCGACAAGCCTGCCGACTGGTTGCGCGCGGCTTTGCCACAGGGCGGGCGTTTGGGGTTTGACCCCTGGCTGCACACGCCCGCACAGATCGCCGGGCTGGAGAAGGCCCTGGCGGGCAGCGGCATCGAATTGGTCGCGCATGACAATCTGGTCGCCCGGATCTGGGCCGATCGCCCCGCCGCACCCGCAGCCCCCGCGCGCCTTCACCCCGGCCAATGGGCGGGCGAGGCGGCAGCCGACAAGCGCGCCCGCATGGCCGCCGCGCTGAAGCGCGACGGGCAGCGCGCAGTGGTGCTGACGCTGCCCGATTCGATTGCCTGGCTGACCAACCTGCGCGGCGCCGACATTCCGCGCAATCCGGTGATGCAGGCCTTTGCCATCCTGACCGATGAGGCGCAGCTGACGATCTTCACCGAGCCCTCCAAGCTGGCGGGGCTGGATCTGGACGCCGCGACCCGCATCCGCCCGCAGGCGGCCTTGGCGCCCGCGTTGCGGATGCTGACCGGCCCGGTGCGGCTTGACCCCGCCACCGCGCCGCTGGCCGTGCGGCAGGAACTTGACGATGCCGGGGTGTCCGTGTCCGAGGGCGCGGACCCTGTGATTCTGGCCAAAGCCGTCAAGAACCGTGCCGAGATCGCCGGAATGCAGGCCGCCCATCACCGCGACGCGTTGGCAATGGTGCGGTTCCTGGCCTGGCTGGACGCCGCCATCTCCGCCGGTCAGCCGCTGACCGAAATCGCCGTGGTGCGCCAGCTTGAGGCGTTCCGCGCTGACACCGGCGAGCTGATCGACCTGTCGTTTGAAACCATCTGCGGCTCTGGCCCGCATGGCGCGATCGTGCATTACCGCGTGACCGAGGATAGCGACCGCGCGATCCGCCCCGGCGATGTGCTGCTGATCGATTCCGGGGCCCAGTATGCCGATGGCACCACCGACATCACCCGCACGCTGCCGGTCGGGGATGCGGGCGACCCCGCCTTTGACGCGGTGCGCGGCCCCTATACGCGGGTGCTGCAAGGCATGATCGCCATCTCGCGCCTGCGGTTTCCCACGGGGCTGGCGGGCCGCGATATTGACGCGGTGGCGCGCGCGCCACTGTGGATGGCGGGGCAGGATTACGACCACGGCACCGGGCATGGCGTCGGCGCGGCGCTGTCGGTGCATGAAGGCCCGGCCCGCATCTCGCGCATGTCGGATGTAGCGCTGCAAGCCGGCATGATCCTGTCGAACGAGCCGGGCTATTACCGCGCCGGAGCCTTTGGCATCCGTATCGAAAACCTGATCGTCGTGGCCGAGGCCGAGGCCGAACTAGGCCGCGCGATGCTGGGCTTCGACACCCTGACGCTGGTGCCGATCGACACCCGCCTGATCGACCGCAGCCTCATGGCGCGCGCCGAGATCGACTGGCTGAACGCCTATCACGCCCGCGTCCGCGACGCCCTTTCCCCGCATCTGACCGGCGACGACCTGCGCTGGCTGACCCAGGCAACCGAGGCCCTATGACTGCGTTCGATCAGCTTTCCGCCCTGCTGGGCACCCGTTTCACCACCGCCCAGGCCGAACGCGACCTTCATGGCGCGTCCGAGGCCTTTTACCCGCCGATGCCGCCCGACGCCGTGGCCTTTCCCGAAACCACGGATGAGGTCAGTGCCATTCTGGCGATCTGCCACGCCAGCGGCACCCCGGTGACGGCCTGGGGGGCCGGCACCTCGCTTGAGGGGCACGCCCTGGCGGCGCGCGGCGGCATCGTGCTGGACACCCGCCGCATGAACCGGCTGGTCGAGGTTCGCCCCGAAGACATGCTGGCGGTGGTGCAGCCGGGCCTGACCCGGATCGCGCTGAACACCGAATTGCGCGCCACCGGGCTGTTCTTCCCGGTCGACCCGGGGGCGGACGCCAGCTTGGGCGGGATGGCGGCGACGCGGGCCTCGGGGACGACGACGGTGCGCTATGGATCAATGCGCGACAATGTGCGGGCGATGCAGGTGGTGCTGGCGGATGGCACGGTGATCCGCACCGGAACGGCCGCGGCCAAGACGGCGGCGGGTTATGACCTGACCGCGCTGATGCTGGGGTCGGAGGGCACGCTGGGCATCATCACCGAACTGACCCTGCGCCTGCACGGCCAACCCGAGGAGGTCGCCGCCGGGGTCTGCGCCTTCCCGAGCATCGAACAGGCGGTCGAAACGGTGATCCTGACCATCCAGTCCGGCATCGACGTCGCGCGGGTCGAGTTCGTGGATGCCGCCACCGTCCGCGCCTTCAACGCCACCGGCGAAAGCTGGCCCGAGACCCCGCATCTGATGGTCGAGTTCCACGGCACCCCCGCAAGTGTCGCCGAACAGGCGGCGCGCTTTGGCGATCTGGTGGCCGATGCCGGGGGCCGCTTCGACTGGGCCACCGATCCGGCGCGGCGCAACGCGCTTTGGGCCATGCGCCACGGCGCCTATCCGGCGATCCTGCGCACCCGACCCGGCGCCAGTGCGGTGGTGACGGACGTCTGCGTGCCGATCTCGCGCCTGGCCGAGGCGGTGGCGATGGCGCAGGGGGTGATTGCCGAGGCGGGGATCGAAGGCCCGATCCTGGGCCATGTCGGCGACGGCAATTTCCACGCGATCCTGATGGTCGACAAGTCGGACGCGGCGGATGTGAAACGCGCCAAGGCGGTGGCCGAGAAGCTGGCCGAAGGCGCATTGGCGCTTGGCGGCACGATCAGCGGCGAACATGGCATCGGCATCGGCAAACGCGCGATGATGGCCGCCGAACACGGGCCGGGCTGGGCGGTGATGGGCGCGATCAAACAGGCGTTTGACCCGTGCGGCATCCTGAACCCCGGCAAGCTGGTGCCGTAGGAAGGTGAGTATTTGGGCAAAGAGGAATGCAGCTTCCCCTTTGTTCAAATACTCAAGCCACACAGCCGCTCGCACTCGGCCTGGGCAAAGCGGTCGGTCATTCCGGCAACATAATCCAGCACGATGCGGGCGCGCTGCGTGTCGTCGGCGCCCAGGGCTTCGGCTTGCCAATCAGCCGGCATGAGGTCGGGGCGGGCCAGCAGCAGCGGGAACAGCGCGTCCAGCATCGCCGTGGCGCGGGTGCGTTCGACCACCACATCGGGCGCGCGATACATGCGGGTGAACAGGAAGCCCTTGATCGCCTTGAGGTTCTGGTAAAGCGGCTTGGAGAAGCGGATCACAGGCCCGTCCATGGCGCGGATATCGTCGGCGCTGCGCGGGGCCAGTGCGGCCAGCCGGTTCTGGGCGACGGCGATCACATCCTCGACCATGATGCCGAAGATGCGGCGCAGCGCCTCGTGACGGCGGCGCATCGGGTCAAGGCCGGGATAGGTGGCGTCGACCTCGGCAAAGGCGGGGCCGATGACGGGCAGGTCCATCAGGTCGGCCTCGGTGAACAGACCGGCGCGCAGGCCGTCATGCAGGTCGTGGTGGTTATAGGCGATGTCATCGGCCACGGCGGCGACCTGGGCTTCGGCACTCGCGTGGGTGGAGAGGTCAAGATCCCAGGCGGCGTTCACCTCGGCCAGGGCATAGGGCAGGGGGGCGAGGACAGGGCCATTATGCTTGGCGATGCCCTCCAGTGCTTCCCAGGTCAGGTTCAGCCCGTCAAAGCGCGCGTAATGGCGTTCCAGCCGGGTGACGATGCGCAAGGCCTGGGCGTTGTGGTCAAAGCCGCCATAGGGTTCCATCAGCCGCGCCAAGGCGTCCTCGCCGGTATGGCCAAAGGGCGGGTGGCCAAGGTCATGGGCAAGGGCCACCGTCTCGGCCAGGTCGGTATCAAGGTTCAGCGCGCCCGCGATGGTGCGGGCAACCTGGGCCACCTCGATCGTATGGGTCAGCCGCGTGCGGAAATAGTCACCGCGATAATCGGCGCCCTCCTGTTCGACGAACACCTGGGTCTTGTGCTTCAGCCGCCGGAAGGCGCTGGAATGAATGATGCGGTCGCGGTCGCGCTGCCAGGGGCTGCGAAAGGTCGACATGTCCTCGGGGTAAAGTCGGCCGCGGCTGTCGCCGGGCTGGCTGGCATAGGGGGCTGTCATCTTTGGCCTTCTTGTTCCTGTCCCGCTGCCAGCCTACATTGGCAGGCAAAGGGGAACAACAACATGAACCTGCCGCCGAATGTCACCGCCCGCGCCTTTGCCCGCCTGGCCGCCATCAACGCGGGCAAGGCCCCGCAGGCGCTGCGCGTCGCGGTGGAAGGCGGCGGCTGTTCGGGGTTTCAATACGACATCCGCCTGGACCAGCCCGCCGCCGATGATCTGGTGATCGAGGGCGAGGGGCAGAAGGTGCTGATCGACCCGGTGTCGCTGCCCTTCCTGTCGGGCGCGACGATCGATTTCACGGATGAGCTGATCGGGGCGCGCTTCGTGGTCGAAAACCCGAATGCCAGCAGCTCCTGTGGCTGCGGCGTGTCCTTTGCCATGTGATAGCGCCGTTGGCGCCGCCCGCGTGCGTATTTGGACAAGGAAGATTGCAGCTTCTTTCTTGCCCAAATACGCAAGCAACGCTTAGACCGGTCGGCCCCAGAGGTCATACTCGCTGGCTTCCTCGACCTCGACAGTCAGAAGATCGCCGGGGGCCAGCCCCTCGAACCCTTCGTCGATGAACAGATTGCCGTCGATTTCGGGCGCATCGGCCATGGTGCGGCAGGTCGCGCCCTCGGCATCGACCGCATCGACGATCACCTGCTGGGTGCTGCCGACCTTGGCCGCCAGCTTGGCCGCGCTGATCGCCTGGGCCTTTTCCATGAAGCGGTGCCAGCGGTCTTCCTTGACCTCATCCGGCACATGGTCGGGCAGGGCGTTCGACCGCGCCCCGGCGACGTTTTCATATTGGAAACAGCCGACGCGATCCAGTTGCGCCTCGTCCAGCCAGTCCAGCAGGGTCTGGAACTCGGCCTCGGTCTCGCCCGGGTAGCCGACGATAAAGGTGGACCGCAGCGTAAGGTCGGGGCAGATCGCGCGCCAGGCGGCAATCTCATCCAGGGTTTTGGCAGCGGCGGCGGGGCGGGCCATGCGTTTCAGCGTATCGGGATGGGCGTGCTGAAAGGGGATGTCCAGATAGGGCAGCACCAGGCCGCCTGTTTCAGAATGGGCAGCCATCAGCGGGATCAGGTCGCGTACATGCGGATAGGGATAGACATAGTGCAGCCGCACCCAGGCCCCCAGGCTGCCCAGGTCGCGCGCCAGATCGGTGATATGGGCGCGGTGGCCGTTGGTCGTGGCGTGCCGCAGGTCCAGCCCATAGGCGCTGGTGTCCTGACTGATGACCAACAGCTCGCGCACGCCATTGGCTACCAGCTTTTCCGCCTCGCGCAGCACGGCATGGGCGGGTCGGCTGACCAGCTTGCCGCGCATGTCGGGGATGATGCAGAACTTGCAGGCGTGGTTGCAGCCCTCGGAGATCTTCAGATAGCTGTAATGGCGCGGCGTCAGCTTGACGCCGGTCGCGGGCAGCAGGTCGACAAAGGGGTCGGGGTCAGGCGGCAGCGCGGTGTGAACGGCGTCCAGCACCTGTTCATATTGCTGCGGCCCGGTGACGGCCAGCACCTTGGGGTGAACGCCGGTGATGTATTCCGGCTCGGCCCCCAGACAGCCGGTGACGATCACCCGGCCATTCTCGGCCAGGGCCTCGCCGATGGCGTCCAAGCTTTCGGCCTTGGCGCTGTCCAGAAATCCGCAGGTGTTGACGATCACCGCGCCGGCGCCCTTGTAATCGGCGCTGATCGCATAACCCTCGGCCCGCAGGCGGGTCAGGATGCGTTCGCTATCGACCAGGGCCTTGGGGCAGCCAAGGCTGACCATACCGATGACGGGCTGGCCGGGGCGGGCGACCTCGGTGATCCGGGCGCGGGCAAGATCGGGGCGAAGATCGGGCGGGTTCTGGCTCATGGCGGGCGTATACAGCCCCGCCCCGCGCCTCGAAAGCCCTTTCTTCTTGGCCGAAATATCCTGGGGGTGAGGCCGCAGGCCAAGGGGGCAAGGCAGCCTTATCCCTCAGAGCGCCCCAGCAGCGCCACCCCCTTCGCTTTGCCGGGCCGCGTCGGCGTTACCGCCGCCGATCCCGGCCTCGCCCGTTTTGCCGGTCCGCCGCCTAGCGGCGCCGATCCCGGCTTCTTCCGTTTTGCCGGTCCGCCGCCTAGCGGCGGCGATCCCGGCGGGCGCTCATCGGTTGGAAGGCGACGCCGACATGGGCCTCGCAATAGGGTTTGCCGGGCTGGCAGGGCAGGCCGCAGAACCAGAACTGTTCCGTCGCCGGATCACCGATCGGCCATTTGCAGGTGCGCTCGGTCAGTTCCATCAGCTTCAGCTTGCGGGCCTTGCGCTCGACCTCGCGGACCGAGGCCAGGGCCTCGGGGCTGATCTCATTGGCGGATGGCTGCGGCGGCAGCGGCTGCCCCGCGGCCAGTTGCGCGCGGCGCAGCGCGGCGGGCATCGGCCCGGTCGAGGCCGCAAGCCCGGCCTCCATCGCCGCCGCCGAACCCGAGGGCGGCGGGGCCTCGTCGGCCTCGTCCTGATCCGCCGCAGGCTCGGTCACGGGCTTTTCGGCGCGCGGGCGGGCGGGTTTGTCCGCAGCCTTTTCGGCGGGCTTGTCGGCCGGACGGCCGCGGTCGGCCTTGTCCGACGCTGGCTCGGCAGCCTTGACGGGCGCTTCGGCAGCCTTTTCGACCGACTTCTCGACGGGCTTTTCCGCCACCGGCTCGGCTTCCGGCTCGGCGCCGGTGGTGCGGTTCGACAGGCCCAGCCGGTGAACCTTGCCGATCACCGCGTTGCGCGTGACCGATCCAAGCTCCTTGGCGATCTGGCTGGCCGATTGGCCCTCGGCCCACATCTTCTTCAGCAGTTCGACACGTTCATCGGTCCAGGACATGACAGCCTTTCCATCCCGGCGACGGGGCCGGG
Source organism: Paracoccus zhouxuedongae (assembly GCF_041927815.1). NCBI lineage: Bacteria > Pseudomonadati > Pseudomonadota > Alphaproteobacteria > Rhodobacterales > Paracoccaceae > Paracoccus > Paracoccus zhouxuedongae. The sequence continues at coordinate 36,687 of NZ_JBHFHM010000013.1, read as the reverse complement.
GACATTCTTGCAAGCCCCTATTCTATTCGGGGGACGGGTTGAGATACAAGTCAAGGGCGTCACAGGCAAGGACCAAGCGATGAACAGCCAGATCCCCGCGACCAATCGCCCGATGGGCAGTCGCCGTTTCGGTGCCGTCAACTGGCTGGGGCTGCGCACGCTGGCCTGGCGCGAAACCCGTCGCTTTCTGTCGGTCTGGCAACAGACGGTGCTGGCCCCGCTGATGACGGCGGCGCTGTTCCTGGCGGTCTTTGCCCTGGCCCTGGGGCAGGGTCGGGGCGAGGTGATGGGCGTGCCCTTCCTGGCCTTCCTGGCGCCCGGCATCCTGATGATGACGGTGATCCAGAACGCCTTCGCCAATACCTCATCCTCGCTGGTGATCGCCAAGGTCCAGGGCAATATCGTCGACACGCTGATGCCGCCGCTGTCGGCGGGCGAACTGGTGGCGGGCTATCTGGCGGGCGCCTGCGCGCGGGCGATGATCGTCGCCCTGGTGATCGGCATCGGCATGTCGTTCCTGCTGGGCCAGACGCCCGCGCATCCGGTCTGGGCGCTGTGCTTCGTGGTCCTGGGATCAGTGCTGATGGGCGGGCTGGGACTGATCGCCGGGGTCTATGCCAACAAGTTCGACCAGATGGCGGCGATCACCAATTTCATCATCACGCCGCTGTCGTTCCTGTCGGGCACCTTCTATTCGGTGCAGGCGCTGCCGCCCACCTTTCAGACGCTGACCCATGCCAACCCGGTCTTCTACCTGATCGACGGGGCGCGTTACGGCTTTGTCGGCGTGTCGGATGCCTCGCCCTGGCTTGGCCTTGCTGTCTGCACGGCGGCGGCGCTGATCGTTAACCTGATCGCCTGGCGGTGGCTGGACAGCGGCTGGCGGATGAAGCCCTGAGCCGCGCGAAGCCCTTTACAGAACCACAGCCGCGTCGTATGGCGGCTGCATGATCGCATCGTTCGCCCTGACCGCCGACACCCGACGCCGATAATCGGCGCGCGATCCCGTATGTCCGGCGTTAACGGACGCATCCCTCATTGACGCAACGCCCGGCCTTTGGCACCGATGGGCTTTCCGTATCGGAGACCGCAGATGTCCCACGTCCTGCCCACCTATAACCGCGCCCCCCTGACCTTCGTTTCGGGGCAGGGAAGCTGGCTGACCGACGATCAGGGCCGACGCTTTCTGGATCTGGGCGCGGGCATTGCGGTCAATGCGCTTGGCCATGCGAACCCCGACCTGGTGGCTGCGCTGACCGAACAGGCCGGGCGGCTGTGGCATGTCTCGAACCTTTACCGGATCGAGGAACAGGAAAAGCTGGCCAACGCGCTGACCGACAGCAGCTTTGCCGATCTGGTGTTCTTCACCAATTCCGGCACCGAGGCGGCGGAACTGGCGATCAAGATGGCGCGCAAATACTGGGCCGATCACGACCAGCCGCGCAGCCGCATCGTCGCCTTCGAGGGGGCCTTCCACGGCCGGTCCACCGGCGCCATTGCGGCGGCGGGGTCTGAAAAGATGACCAAGGGCTTTGGCCCGCTGATGCCTGGCTTCGTGCAGGTGCCCTGGGGCGACCCCGAGGCCCTGCACGCCGCCATCACCCCCGACACGGCCGCCGTGATGGTCGAGCCGATCCAGGGCGAAGGTGGCATCCGCCCGATGCCCGATGACCAGCTTCGCGCGCTGCGCGACCTCTGCGATGCCACCGGTGCGCTGCTGATCATGGATGAGGTGCAATGCGGCATGGGCCGCACCGGGCGGCTGTGGGCACATCAATGGTCGGGCGTCACCCCCGACATCATGATGGTCGCCAAGGGCATCGGCGGCGGCTTCCCCCTGGGCGCCGTGCTGGCCACCCGCCGCGCCGCCAGCGGCATGACGGCAGGCACGCATGGCTCGACCTATGGCGGCAACCCGCTGGCCTGCGCGGTCGGCGCGCGGGTGATGCAGATCGTGGCCGATCCCGCCTTCCTGGCCGAGGTCAACCGCAAGGGCGCGCTGTTCCGCCAGGGGCTTGAGGGCCTTGTCGCCAGCCACCCCGACGTCTTTGAATCCGTGCGCGGCCAGGGGCTTATGCTGGGGCTGAAATGCAAGGTCGCACCCGGCGAAGTCGTCGCGGCTGGCTATGATCAGGGCGTCCTGACGGTCGGCGCGGCGGACAACACCCTGCGCCTGTTGCCGGCGCTGAACATCGACGATGCCGACCTGGCCGAGGCGCTGCGACGCCTTGACGCCGCTGCCGGCCAACTGACCCGCTGATTTCCTCTTGGTGCAAACATCCTCGGGGTCCGGGGCAGACAGCCCCCGGCGACCCCCAGAAAGACCGGACGATGACCCATTTTCTTGACATCCACACGACACCCGCCACCGAACTGCGCGCCATCCTGGACAGCGCCCGCGCCATGAAATCCGCGCGCCAGGGCCGCCCCAAGGGCACGCCCGATGACGAACAGCCGCTGGCGGGCCGCATGGTGGCCTTGATCTTCGAAAAGCCCTCGACCCGCACCCGTGTCAGCTTCGACGTCGGGGTGCGCCAGCTGGGCGGGCAGACCATGGTTCTGTCGGGCAAGGAAATGCAGCTTGGCCATGGCGAGACCATCGCCGACACCGCCCGCGTGCTGTCGCGCTATGTCGACCTGATCATGATCCGCACCTTCGAGGAAGCGACGCTTCAGGAAATGGCCGAACATGCCAGCGTGCCGGTGATCAACGGCCTGACCAACCGCACCCATCCCTGTCAGATCATGGCGGATGTGATGACCTATGAGGAACATCGCGGCCCGATCGCCGGGCGCAAGGTGGTTTGGTCGGGCGATGGCAACAATGTCTGCGGCAGCTTCCTTCATGCCGCGGGGCAACTGGGCTTCGACTTCACCTTTACCGGCCCGCAACCGCTGGACCCCGAACATGAATGGATCGACTTCGCGCGCGGCAAAGGGGTCAAGGTCAGCATCGAACGCGACCCGTTCAAGGCGGTCGATGGCGCCGATCTGGTGGTGACGGATACTTGGGTGTCGATGCACGACCCGGAATCGGCCAAGGAACGCCGCCACAACCAGCTTCGCCCCTATCAGGTGAACGAGGCGCTGATGGCCGCCGCCAAGCCCGACGCGCTGTTCATGCACTGCCTGCCCGCGCATCGCAACGACGAGGCGACAAGCGCGGTCATGGACGGCCCGCATTCGGTGATCTTCGACGAGGCCGAGAACCGCTTGCACGCCCAAAAGGCGGTCATGCGCTGGTGCCTGGGCCTGTGATCTGCCGCCACGTCGGGCTTGTGCCCAAGGCCCGGCCTTGCGCTGATGCCTGAGCGGGCCGGGGGCGCTGCCTCCGGACCCCGGGGATATTTCGGCCAAGAAGAAAGGGCAGGGCATGGCACGGGTTCAGGTGACGGTCGATCAGGGAGTGGCGCAGGTCACGCTGAACCGGCCTGACAAGATCAATGCGGTCGATCAGGCGATGATCGACGGGGTGCTGGCGGCAGCGCAGGATCTGGCGGCGCGCGACGATCTGCGGGTGGTGGTGATCCACGGCGCGGGGCGCGGCTTCTGCTCGGGTCTGGATGTGGTCAGTTTCGCCGCCCTGGCGGCGGGCGATCCCGTTGCCCTGATCCATCCGCGCAGCCACGGCGATGCCAATGCCTTTCAGGCCTGGTCACTGGCCTGGCGCGACCTGCCGGTGCCGGTGATCGCGGCGCTGCATGGCCCCTGTTTCGGGGCCGGTCTGCAACTGGCGCTTGGCGCTGACATCCGCATCGCCGCGCCCGATACGCGGCTGGCGGTGATGGAAATGAAATGGGGCCTGATCCCCGACATGGGCGGCATGGTGACGCTGCCGGGGCTGGTGCGCGATGACTGGCTGCGGCGGCTGACCTATACCGCGCGGCCAGTGGATGCCCAGACCGGGCGCGACATTGGGCTGGTGACGGAACTGGCCGATGATCCGCTGTCCGCCGCACTGGAATTGGCGCATGAGATCGCGGCGAAAAGCCCATCGGCGATCCGCGCCGCCAAGCGGTTGGCGGGGCAGGCGCGCCATCTGCCGCGGGCCGAGATGCTGATGGCGGAATCGCGCGAACAGGCGGCGCTGATCGGCCAGCCCGATCAGATGGCCGCGATCGCAGCCAATCTGTCGTCCAAGCCATAGCCCAAGCGAAAGGGGCAGCGCGCGACCGGCTGCCCCTTCTTTCTTGTTCAAATACGCATCGGCACCCGCAACCGGGGGCGGCGTCGGTCAGGCGAGTTCGGCCAGCCGCGCGATGGCGGCGGCGATGCGGGCGGCCTCATCCGTGCCACGGGCCAGGTTCTCACGCGCTTCCTCGACAACTTCGGGATCGGCACTGGCGATGAAGCGCGGATTGTCCAGCCGGGCGCGCAGGCCCGACATGTCCTTGTCGAGCTTGGCCAATGCCTTTTCCAGCCGTGCCTTTTCCGCGCCCGCGTCGATCACACCGGCCAGCGGGATGGCGTAATCAGCCCCCGGCACGGCGATGGCGATGGCGCCTTTCGGGGCGGCGGCCTCGGTCAGGCTGTCGATCCGGGCAAGGCGCTGGATCATCGGCTGGTTGCGGGTCCAGGCGGTGCGCGCGGTGTCGTCGGCAGTGACCTGCACCATCGGCAGTTTCAGCCCCACCGGCACGCCCATCTGGGCGCGGGCGCTGCGGATCGTCTCGATCAGGTTGATGACCCAGTTCATTTCGGCATCCGCCACAGGGTCGATCAGATCGGCGCCGTAGGTCGGCCAGTCGCCATGCACCAGCATCCTGGCGCGGTTGCCGGTCAGCGCCCACAGCTCTTCGGTGATGAAGGGCATGATCGGGTGCAGCAGGGTGAAGCACTGATCCAGCACCCACCGCATCGTCGCGCGGGTTTCATCGGCTGCCTCGCCATCGAACAGAGGCTTGGCGAACTCGACATACCAATCGCAGACCTTGCCCCAGACAAAGCCGTAAAGCCCCGCCGCCGCATCGTTGAAGCGATAGCTGGCCAGAGCCTCATCCAGCGCCAGACGGGCGCGGGCGACCTCGCCGATGATCCAGCGGTTCACGGTATGGGTGGCCTCGGGCACGCCCGTGACCGGGGCGCCGGCAAAGACGCCGTTCATTTCGGCAAAGCGGGTGGCGTTCCAGATCTTCGTGCCGAAGTTGCGGTTCGCCTCGACATGTTTCGGCCCCAGTTTCGGGTCGCGGCCCATGGCGGCCATGCTGGTCAGGGTAAAGCGCAAGGCATCCGCGCCGAAATCGTCGATCAGCGTCAGCGGGTCGATGACATTGCCTTTCGACTTGGACATCTTGGCGCCCTTTTCGTCGCGCACCAGCCCATGCACATAGACGGTGTGGAACGGCGCCTGACCGGTCACCGCCAGTTGCATCATCATCATCCGGGCGACCCAGAAGAAGATGATGTCAAAGCCGGTGACCAGAACGTCGGTCGGAAAATACTTCTGCATTTCCGGCGTAGCGTCGGGCCAGCCCATCGTGCCGATGGGCCACAGGCCGCTGCTGAACCAGGTGTCCAGCACATCGGGGTCGCGCCAGATCGGATAGACCAGCCGCGTCGGATCCTGCGACAGGTTGTAATCGGCCAAGGCGGTGGCGAACGTGTGCTGGGCCTCGGCGCGGCTGCCAACCTCGACCACGCGGGCGATGTTCAGCGGATGCGGCAGGCCGGCCAGATGATCGCGGAACTTGTCGGTCACCGCCCCCAGATCGGCGGCTGCATGATGGAAGGCATCGGCAGAGGGGGCATTGTCCGCCAGCAGACGGAAAAGCTCGACCTCATCCAGCGCATCATCGCCTTCGTCATCCACAAAGCCGCGCGGTTCCAGATCAAGCCCATACCACACCGGGATCTGGTGCCCCCACCACAACTGGCGCGAGATCGTCCACGGCTCGATATTCTCAAGCCAGTGGAAATAAACCTTTTCATGCTGCTCGGGCAGGATGCGCGTCCGCCCCTCGCGCACCGCGTCAATCGCGGGCTGCACGATCCTGGCGGTGTCGACGAACCATTGATCGGTCAGCATCGGCTCGATCACCACGCCCGAGCGGTCGCCAAAGGGCTGCATGATCTTCTTGGCCTCGACCAGCGGGTTGCCCTCGGCATCGGTCACGGCCAGGCCTTCGGCGTTGATCTGCTCGATCACCGCCTTGCGCGCCTCCAGCCGGTCAAGGCCGCGCAGGTGGTCGGGCACCAGGTTGACGGCGCTGACATCGCCCACATCCTCGCCCTTGGCCGCACGGCTGGCGATCGCGGCACTTTCGGCATAGGACAGGCCATCCGCCCGCATCGCGCCCTTGGTATCCATCAGCGCATAAAGCGGGATGCCATTGCGGGTGGCCACGCCGTAATCGTTGAAATCATGCGCCCCGGTGATCTTGACCGCACCCGAGCCGAAGGTCGGATCGGGGTATTCGTCGGTGATGATCGGGATCAGGCGGCGGTGTTCCTTGGGTCCGACCGGGATTTCGCACAGCATCCCGACGATCGGCGCATAGCGCGCATCACCCGGATGCACCGCCACCGCGCCGTCGCCCAGCATGGTTTCGGGGCGCGTTGTCGCAATGCTGATATAGTCGCGCGTCTCGCGCAGGGTCACGTTGCCGTCGGCATCGCGTTCGACATATTCATAGCTCGCCCCGCCCGCCAGCGGATATTTGAAGTGCCACATGTGGCCCGCGACCTCGCGGCTTTCCACCTCAAGGTCGGAAATCGCGGTCTCGAAATGCGGATCCCAGTTCACCAGCCGCTTGCCGCGATAGATCAGGCCCTTGTCATACATGTCGACAAAGACCCGGATCACCGCGTCATGGAAATTGCCATCCTCGCCCGCGGGGGCACCGGGCGCGCCCGACATGGTGAATGCGTTGCGCGACCAATCGCAGGACGCCCCCAGCCGCTTGAGCTGGTGAATGATCGTGTCGCCGGATTCCGCCTTCCACTGCCAGACCTTTTGCAGGAAAGCCTCGCGCCCGATCTCGCGCCGGGGCGGTTCGCCCTTGGCGGCCATCTGGCGTTCCACCACCATCTGCGTGGCGATGCCCGCATGATCCTGGCCCGGCTGCCACAGCACATCAAATCCGCGCATCCGGTGCCAGCGAACCAGAATGTCCTGAAGCGTGTTGTTCAGCGCATGGCCGATATGCAGGCTGCCGGTGACGTTGGGCGGGGGGATGACGACGCTGAACGTGTCGTCGCGGCTGGCATTCGCCCCGGCGCGGAACGCCCCGGTCGTTTCCCATGCGCGCGCGATCCGCGCCTCGGCCTCGGCGGCGTCAAAGGTCTTGTCCATGCTCATCGGTTCGATCCTTTCAGGCTTGCCCGCTTCCTAGCGCGCAAGCCGTCCAAGGGAAAGCCCGTCGCCCCCGATCAGGCAGGCTCGAGCGGTCCGACGATGGCGAACCAGGCGCCCTGCGGGTCTTGGGCGATGGCGACATGGGCGGGGCCGGGCACCTCCACCGGGCCGACATGGACGCGCCCGCCCGCGGCCTTGATGGCCTCGATCGTCGCGTTCACGCCGTTTGAGCCGAAATAGGGCAGCCAATTGGGAACCGGCGCGTCGCCCAGCCCCATCATGCCGCCGATATCGGCGCCGTCATGTTTGAACAGCTGGTATGTGCCCATCTCGCCCATGTCCATCGCGTCGCCCTTGGTCCAACCGAACAGAGCGGCATAAAAGGCGAAGCCAGCGACCGGGTCAGTGGACATCAATTCAAGCCAATTGCCATGACCCTGCGCCCGCTGGTTGAAGGCCGCGCCACCCTGTCCGGCGGTGGCCGGATCGGGTTGCAGCACGCCGAACGCGGCGCCCTGCGGGTCGGCCAGCACGGCAAAGCGGCCGACGCCGGGCGCCGTCTCGGGGGCTTTCCAAACCTTGCCGCCCGCGGCCTCGGTCGCAGCGACGGCGGCATCGGCATCTTGGGCGCCGAAATAGATCAGCCAGTGCGGCGGCACACCCGGCGGCAGCGCCGACATCAGCCCGCCCGCCCCCACGCCATCGGTGGCCTGGGCGATGCGATAGTCGAAATCAATCATCTGGCTGTCGGCGACAGCCCAACCGAACACCGCAGCATAAAAGGTCGCGGCGGCGTCCAGATCGCTGGTGTTCAATTCGAACCAGCTTGGAAAACCGTGGAGGGTCATGGATCAGTCCTTGGTGCTGTTGCAGATACCAGTGAGCTCGACCCGCATCATCCGTCAAAGGCCATCAAGCCCAAGTCGGCGATCGCAGCTTGCGCGATCGGGGCCATTTCATCGGGGGCATGATAACGGGTTCCACGCTGCCGCCCAGCGTTTTGTCGATCCGTTCGCCCTGCCGTCAGACGGCACGGTCCAGCTTGGTCGACAGATGGATCAGGCTTTCCGACGATTTCACCCCCGGCATGTCGCCGATCTGATCCAGCACCGTATCAATCTGCGCGGTCGACGCTGCGGCCAGTTGCAGCAGCAGATCGACCCGGCCGCTGGTGGTGTGGATGCGCTCGATCTCGGGGATGGTTTTCAGCCGTGTCAGGATCGGCACCTGGGCGCGCGGCTCGATCGTCAGAAGCACGGTGGCGCGGATCCGGGCCTGGCGCGCCAGTTCGCCCAGCCGCAGCGTATACCCCGCGATCACCCCCGAGGTTTCAAGCCGCTCAAGCCGCGCCTGCACGGTCGACCGCGCCACCTTCAGCCGCCGCGCCAGCACCGCGACCGACATCCGCGCGTCGTTCCCCAGCAGGCCCAGAATGCTGCGATCCAATTCATCCATCACCGTGACCCTGCAATTTGACCGACCATCGCGGCAGATTAACGCCGACGTGATGCGATTCAACTCTTTTGTCCGGTGAAAATGTGCCCCATATCGCGCAGACTTCGTTTTCAGGAAAAGGGCGGCCCCAGGGGGCTTGCACCTGGCCTGGTTGGTTGACACGCGCAAGCGTCTCCCGACCCGTCAAGCCGGGGCAAGAGGTGGCTGCATCATGGGCAGGGAGATTTGCCATGGGACTTTCGAAAACGATCTGGGCGTCGCCCGCCGAAATCATTCGCACCCGCCAGCCGGAAAATCCGGTGATGGTGTTCGCGCCGACCGTGCTGCAAGCGACCGCACGGCGGTTCATCGCGGGCTTTCCGGGGCTGGTCACCTATGCCGTCAAGTCGAACCCTGATGAGATGGTGATCCAGAACCTGATCGCCGCCGGGATCAAGGGTTTCGACGTCGCCAGCCCCGCCGAGATCGACCTGATCGGCCGCCTGGCGCCGGGTGCCGCACGCCATTATCACAACCCGGTGCGTGCGGGTTTTGAAATCGCCCATGCCGTCGCTGCAGGCATCAAGGCCTGGTCAGTCGATTCGCATTCCGAACTGGACAAGCTGCTCGCGCAGGTGCCGGCCGAAGGCTGCGAAATCTCGCCGCGCTTCAAGCTGCCGGTGACGGGGGCGGCCTATGATTTCGGCGCAAAGTTCGGCGCCACGCCGGACCGCGCGGCGGAACTGCTGTCGCGGGTGGCGAAGGCGGGCTTCATCCCCTCGCTGACCTTCCATCCGGGCACCCAATGCACCGATCCCGCAGCATGGGAGGCCTATATCCGCACTGCTGCTGAGATTGCCCAGATGGCCGATGTGCGCATCGCCCGGCTGAACGTGGGCGGCGGGTTCCCCTCGCACCGAGTCAACGCCATCACCCCCGAGCTTGAGGCGATCTTCGACCTGATCGGCAGCGTCGCCGCCGAGGTCTTTGGCGACAACGGCCCGCAACTGGTCTGCGAGCCGGGCCGCGGTCTGGTCGCCGACAGCTTCGCCTTGGTCACCCGCGTCAAGGCCCTGCGCGACGACAACCATGTGTTCCTGAACGATGGCGTCTATGGCGGGCTGATGGAATTGCCGATGATCGGCAATATCGACCGGATCCAGGTGCTGTCGCCCGAGGGCACCCCGCGCGATGCCGAAATCGTGCCGCGCATCGTCTTTGGCCCGACTTGCGACAGCGTTGACCGCCTGCCCGGCGAACTGGCGCTGCCGGGCGATCTGGCCGAGGGTGATTATATCCTGTTCCACGGTGCCGGGGCCTATTCCAACGCCACCAACACGCGCTTCAACGGCTTTGGCGATCTGGCCTTTGCCACGGTGATGTCGCTGGGGCTGGAATGACACCCCGACCCTGACGCCGTTCAGCCTTTGTCAGGGATTTGCGCCGATACTGGCCGCGAATCGCTGACAAGGGCGGATGGCAGTGGGTCACGATGATCAGCATGACAGGATGACGACCGCCTTGGGGCGGTCGCGCGGCTTGGCGCGGCGGGGTGGCTCATGCCTTGCGGATATGCCTGTCGATATAGCTGCGCAGATCGTCATTCTCGGCGCGCAGGTCGCGCAATGTCTCCATCGCGGCGCGCATTTCGGCCTCGGACTGGCTCAGCCGATGGGTCAGTTCCTGTTCACGCTCTTCAAAAAAGCTCAGCGCCTCATCGCGGGTTTCCTCGGCCTCATGCAGGGATTGGGCCATGCGCTCCAACTCGCCCATGTCGGCGCGGGTAACGCGCGACAGCCTGTGCAGCAGCCAGGAAGCGAACCAGCCCAGCAGGAAGGCCACGAACAGGATGATGGCCGTAGCGATGATGAATTGGTCGCGATTCATGGATGGGTCCGATGCAGGCGGGAACAGGATAAAGCGGGCATGTCAGCGATCCGGGCGGGGCGCGGGCCGCCGCGTGTCGTCGGTGACCGGCAGGATTGGAACAGTCACGCCGTCGGCGGTGAAGCTGTCGGCATCGCTTGCAGGCGTGCTGCCGGGCGCGGCCTGGATCGCGGGCGGCGGCGTGATCGCGCCATCGCTGCCCTGCGCAGGCGCCAGCGGCTGCGGCGTGCCATTCGCCACGGCGGGCGGGACGGTGGTTGCGGCGGCGGGTTGATCGGTCGTGGCGCTGTCATCCTGCGGCAGGTCGTCGGTGCCATCAGCCGTGCCAGCCGCCGTGCCACCAGCCGTGCCGCCGTCCATGCCACCTTCCGCTGCCGGACCCTCCGACTGATCCGCGGGCGCCGCCGATTGGGCGTTGGTGCTGCCGGACGGGGTGGGCGCTGCAATGTCTGCCCCGTCTGCCGCACCTTCGGCGGTGTCACCTGCGCCACCCTGGGCGGCATCCTCTGCGGGCCGGTCTGCGGGCGTCTCTGCGGGCGCCTCCGCCGTCGTGCCGGTCACCACCTCGACCGGGGCGGCGGCCTCGGTTCCACGGTCGATGGGGGCGTCGTCCAGCAGGCGGAACTCGATCCGGCGGTTGGTATCGCGGCCCTCCTCGGTGTCGTTGCTGGCAATCGGCTGGCTTTCGCCATAGCCGCGCGCGGTCAGATGGGCGGTCGGGATATTGGCCTCGGCCAGGGCTGTCAGAACCGACTTGGCGCGACCCTCGGACAGGGTCTGGTTAAAGCCCTCGCTGCCTTGCGAATCGGTATGGCCGCCGATCTCCATACGGAAGTCGGCGCAATCGGCCATGCGCTGCCCGATTGCGGCAATGGTCGGCGCCGGGTCGCCATCCAGCGCGGTCTTGTTCGGGGCGAAACTGAACTCGGACCGGCCAAGGATGTTGTTCAGATCATCCACGCATTCATCGCCCGAGGGCAACCCCAGCGTGGGATCCAGCCGCCGGTCATAGGCGATGCGCAATTCATAGGGGGCACCGGGCGCCAGCCGGTCCGACAGCAGCCCGGCGACGGTGTCGCTGGCCTTGGCGTCGCCCGATTCCCCCGTGACGCGCAGCAAATCAGGCGTCACCTCGACCTGGCCATCGCTCAGCGTTCCAAGCGCCTCAAGCGCGGCGATGACCCGGATCGCCCAACCCTGCGGCAGATCGGCATCGGATTTCAGCGCCAGATCCACCTTTTCGCTGCCGAACCGGGCGCGGGCATAGGCCTCGATCGCGTCACGCTGGCGGTCATCGACCACCTGACCGGACAGGGCGATCCCGCCCTCCGGGGTCAGCCGGGCGCTGAACAGGCGCGGGGCCTGATCGGCGCCTTCGGCCGGTTTCAACCGCTCGGCCGTCAGCGAAAAGCCGCGCGGCAGGTTCGATTCAAGCTGGCCCACGGCCGCGTCGAAATCGGCCGCAGCGACCGTCTCGGCGGCGATCAACGCGACATCGCCATCCGAAAACGTCACCGAACCGCTGCCCAGCTTGGACAGGGCGGCGATGGCGAGGGTGACGGCCTGACCCCATTCGGCACTGGGCGCGCCCAGACCAACGGTGCATCCGGGGGTGCCCTTGACCCCGGCCTCGGCCGCGGCTTGCAGGATACGGTCGCGGGCGGCCTCGGTATCGGCGGCGCAGGCATCGAAATGCGGGCCTTGCTCGTCAATCAGGAACCGCATCGTAAAGGGCGCGATGACGGGTCGCGGCGCGGAAATGTCGGTGACCAGGCTGATCGCATCGGGCTTGCGCCGTGCAAGATCGGTTTCAAGCTGGGCCTTTTCGCTGGCACTGTCGGTGATGGCGGTGATCGCCACCTGGTCGGCGCGGATCGTCACCTTGGCGCGCGGCATCGCCTGAAGCGAGGTCATGGCAAAACCCACCGCGCGATCCCAATGGTCGGGCGCGGGGTAATCGGCGCTCTCCAGAAGATCGGTCACGGCCCGCCCGCCCGCTGCCGCGCGGGCCTGCTCGACAAGGGCGGCGCGGTCGGTGCTGGCCGGGATCAGGCCGATCAACTGGATCCCGCCGTCGTTTCGCAGCACCTCGATGGAAAAGACCGGGGCCTCGATCTGCGCGCTTTGGGCGACCTCCATCTGATCGACCAGACGCCCGGCATCGACCACGCCCCCCGCCACGGTCAGCGCCTTGACGCGCTGCGCCTCGGATGGGGCGGTCCCCGAGAGCTGGACCTGCAAACCATCGGTCCCGACACTTGCCCAGTCGTAGCCCGCCAGCCGCAACGCATCGGCCACCGCGTCCTGCGATCGCGCCTCGACCTGATGCGCGGCCAGCATCGCCCCACCCCAGGACAGGCCGGCGGCCAGTGCCAAGGTCGCGGCGCGCGCCAGCAGCAGGCTGCGCGGGGCGGCGCGGCTGGCTTTGGGTGTCGCGGGGGTGCTGCCCATGTCGCGGCCTCCTGTGATGGGTCTTGCCTGATTAGCCCTGGGCGGGGCGGGGTTCAATCAAGCCAGGGCGGCGGCGGCAAGAAACAGCGCAACGATCAGCCCCGCGTCACGATTGGTGCGAAACAGTCGCAGGCAGACGCCCGGATCGTCGATGTTCAGCCGCCGGATCTGCCAGACCAGATGCGCCGTCAGGGCGACCGGGGCGGCAAGCGCCAGCAGCCGTGCGCCGGGGCTGGCCGCCTGCGGCAGAGCGATCAGCACCGCCAGCGACAGCAGCAGCGTCGCGGTCAGGGCAAAGCCCCACAGCCACCGCCCGGTCGCCGCGCCAAACAGGCGCGCGGTGGATTTCACGCCGATCAGGGCGTCATCCTCTTTATCCTGGTGGGCATAGATCGTGTCATAAAACAGCGTCCAGGCGATGCCCGCCGCATAAAGCGCGATGGCGGGGGCCTCCAACCGGCCGCGACTGGCGGTAAAGGCCAGCAGCGCGCCCCAGTTGAAGGCGATGCCCAGAAAGGCCTGCGGCCACCAGGTGAAGCGTTTGGCAAAGGGATAGACCGCGACCGGGATCAGCGCCGCGATACCAAGCGCGATGGCGGCGGCGGGGAAGGTCAACAGGATCGCCGCGCCGATGGCCAGTTGCAGCACCAGCCAGATCGCTGCGCCGCGCGGGCTGACCTGGCCCGAGGGGATCGGCCGGGACCGGGTGCGCGCCACGGCGGCGTCGAAATCGCGGTCGGTGATGTCGTTCCAGGTGCAGCCCGCGCCGCGCATCACTGCCGAGCCGATGATGCAGGCCAGTGCGACCCAAGCATCGCCGGGCTGAAACCCGCCACGGCTGATCGCCGCAAGGGCTATCCCCCACCAGCACGGCAGCAGCAACAGCCACGTCCCGATCGGCCGGTCGGCGCGCGACAGCCGCAGCCAGGGCCGCGTCACGGCGGGCGCGAAACGGTCGACCCAATTTCCGGCGGGGGCGTCGATCACCACGCCCGGCTCTGGCATCGGCGGCGTCATGGGGTTAACTTTCGGTTCATGGCACGTATCAGGCTTTCTGTAGATCACCCGCTGGCCCAGGGGCAAGCACTGCCCCTGACCGGCGATCAGGCGCATTATCTGTTTTCGGTCATGCGCCAAGGGCCAGGGGCCGAGGTGCGGGTGTTCAACAGCCGCGATGGAGAATGGTCGGCGCGCGTCGATCAGGTGGGCAAGCGCGCCGGCGTCCTGAGCGTGCAGGCGCAGACCGCGCCGCAGCAGAACCCGCCCGATCTGTGGCTGATCTTTGCCCCGATCAAAAAGGCGCGCACCGACTTTATCGTTGAAAAGGCGGCAGAAATGGGCGCGGCGCGGATTGTGCCGGTGCAGACCGATTTCACCAATGCCGAACGCATCCGCCAGGACCGGCTGCAAGCCCATGCGGTTGAGGCCGCCGAGCAATGCGGCGGCACCTTTGTGCCAGAGGTCGCCGAGCTGGTGCCGCTGCCGCGCCTGCTGGACCGCTGGGACACCGGGCGCCGCATCCTGTGGGCCGACGAATCGCGTGTCGGGCCGGCCAGCACGCTGGCGGGGCAGGCGCGTGGCCCTTGGGCGATCCTGATCGGACCCGAGGGCGGCTTTTCCCCGGCCGAACGCGGCCGCATCGGTGCGATGCCCTGGGTGACGCCCGTCAGCCTTGGGCCGCGCATCCTGCGCGCCGACACGGCCGCCGTCGCAGCCCTGGCCTTGTGGCAGGCGGCGCTTGGGGATTGGGGATGAAGCCCGCGCCGCGCCCGCCCGTAGTGCCGTGGCGGCGTGCGCGTAACGCCGACAAGGCGTTGGTCGAACGCATCCTGCTGGCCGACCGCGCCACATCGATGCTGGCGCTGGACAACCTGCGCGAACACGGGCTGGACGGCCTTGCGCCGCGCGCCTTGCACGTCTGGCTGAACCCGGATGAGACCGGGCTGGTCGCGCTGACCAACAACGGCACGCTGCTGCCGCAATGCCCCCGTCTGCGCCCGGGCGATGGCCTTGGCCTGCGGCTGGCGCTTGCGGGCAGCGTGATCCGCGCCGTGATCGGCCCGGATGCGCAGTTGCGCGGCATGATCAAGGCGCTTGGGCTGGATCACGCCGTGCTGCACAGCTATCGCCGCCAGCCGGGCTTTGCGCTGCCGCTTGCGGCGCTGAAAATGCCTGACACCGCCGGGCTGGAGCTGCGGCGCACGCATGTGAATGACCGCCCGCTGATGCGCGGCTGGCGCGCCGCCTATCTGGTCGAGGTGCGCGGCCTGCCTCTGCGCGCCGCCACCGATCAGGCGGCGGGCGATGTCGACGGCTTTCTGGCCAGCCGCCAGTTTCGCATCCTGATGCAGGGCGCGCGGGCGGTGGCGATGACCGGCTTGACCGCGCGCCATGGCGACACGGTGCAGGTCGGCGGCGTGTTCACCCCGCCCGAGTGCCGCCGTCGCGGGCTGGCGCGCGCCGCCGTCGCGCTGCATCTGGCCGAGGCGCGGGACCAGGGCGTGACCCAGGCGGTGCTGTTCGCGGCCTCGGAACCCGCCGCGCGCGCCTATCGCGCGCTTGGCTTTCGCCCAGCCAGCGCGATGGGGCTGGCGTTTTTCCGCGCCGATCAGACCGTCGATCCCCCGCCCGAGGACCACCCGAGATGAGCCTGATCCGCCCCGAATTGCGCGAAGCCGCCCATCGCTGGATCGAGACGCTGTGCGCGGTGGCGGCCATGGCCTTTGGCCTGTGGGTCGCGTTGCGCGGCGGTTGGGTGCTGGCCGTGCTGGGCGCCATCCTGCTGTTTCTGGCCGCGCAATGGGCCTGGATGGCCTGGCGGCGCGCCCGCTTTGCCCAGGCGCCCGCGACCCCCGGCCTGGTCGAGGTCGATGAGGGCGCGATCCGCTATCTGGCACCGCGCGGCGCGGTGCTGGGCGGCACCATCGCGCTGCGCGATCTGGTGCAGATCCGGCTGATCACCGTCGCCGCCGGTCGGTTGTGGCAGTTGAAGCAGGCCGATGGCCAGATGCTGCTGATCCCCGTCGACGCGCAGGGCGCCGACAGCCTGTTCGACGCCTTCGCCAGCCTGCCCGGCATCGACATGGGCGCGGTTCTGGCGGCGCTGAACGCGCCGCGCGCACCCGGTCTGCGGCCACTTTGGCAGCGGCGCTGATCCGACTTTTGTCGCAGGGCCGCGCCGGGCGGCCTTGACTAAATCCCGCACCACCGCCAACTGGGTGACATTGTAACGCGAGGCCACCATGTCCATTCCACAGCAGGGCGGCGGCCCGATCGAAGACCTGTCGCAACTGGCGGCGCATCTGGAAAGCGGCTGCAAGCCGAAGGCGGATTGGCGCATCGGCACCGAGCACGAAAAGTTCGGCTATCTGACCGACAGCCTGCTGCCGATCCCCTATGACGGCCCGCGCGGCATCAACGCGATGCTTGAGGGGCTGCGTGATCGCTTCGGCTGGACCGAGGTGCGCGAAGGCGGCCATCTGATCGGCCTGCAACGCAACGGCGCGAATGTCAGCCTCGAGCCGGGCGGCCAGCTGGAACTGTCCGGCGCACCGCTGGAGACGATCCACCAGACCTGCGATGAGGTTCATGACCACCTGGCCGAGGTCAAGGCCGTCGCCGATGACCTGGGGCAGGCCTATATCGGGTTGGGGGCTGCGCCCATCTGGCGGCAGGATCAGATGCCGATGATGCCCAAGGGCCGTTATCGGCTGATGACCCCCTATATGCAGACGGTCGGCACGCTGGGCACCCAGATGATGTATCGCACCTGCACGGTGCAGGTGAATCTGGATTTCGCATCCGAAGCCGACATGGTGAAAAAGCTGCGCGTCAGCCTGGCTTTGCAGCCGGTGGCGACGGCGCTGTTTGCCAACTCGCCGTTCCTGGACGGCAAGCCGAACGGCATGAAATCATGGCGCGCGCATATCTGGCAGAACCTGGATGCCTCGCGCACCGGGATGCTGCCCTTTGTCTTTGAAGACGGCATGGGCTTTCAGCGTTATGTGGATTATGCCCTTGATGTGCCGATGTATTTTGTCTACCGCGATGGGCAGTACATCAATGCGCTTGGGCAATCCTTCCGCGACTTCCTGAAGGGAGAGCTGCCCGCGCTGCCGGGCGAAAAGCCCACCCTGTCGGATTGGGCGGACCATCTGACGACCATCTTCCCCGAGGCGCGGCTGAAGAAATATCTGGAAATGCGCGGGGCCGATGGCGGGCCGTGGCGACGGCTGTGCGCGCTGCCGGCGCTTTGGGTGGGCCTGCTTTATGACGGGTCGGCGCTGGATGCGGCCTGGGATCTGGTGAAGCACTGGGATCACGACACCCGCGAGGGGCTACGCCGCGCCGCCGCCCGCGACGGGCTGGCGGGCGAATATGGCGGCGTTCGCCTGCATGATCTGGCGGCGCGCGTGCTGGACATTGCCGAGGCAGGGCTGGCTGCCCGCGCCCGCCCCGGCGCGAACGGTCTGATCCCCGATGAGGTGCATTTCCTGAACGCGCTGAAGGACAGCGTGCAATCGGGGCAGGTGCCTGCCGATGAGCTGCTTGAGAAATACCACGGCCCTTGGGCCGGGGATTTGTCGCGGATTTACGGCGAATATTCCTATTGATCCGGTTGGCCGCGCCCTGACGCGGCCACCCTCAATCCCGGTTGGGACGGAAGAAATCCATCACGCTGCCTTCGCCCAGGCGCAGATCGGCCCAACTGTCGATCTGGAAATCGACGACCAGCGTGGCCGCTGTCGGGTAGCGACGGAAATCGGCGGTCAGCGGCGGGCGCGCGGGCAGCATCGCGGCCAGCTCGGCAATGCCGGGATTGTGGCCCAGCATCATCACCACATGGCCGGTCGCGGCCTTCAGCCGGGTCAGCATCGCCGCCGGGCTGGCGTGATACAGATCGCCATCCAGATGCAGGTCAGGCCGGGTCTCGAACACCGCCTGCGACACCAGATCCCAGGTTTCGCGGGTGCGGGTCGCGGTCGAGCACAGCACTTCCTCGGGGTCGTGCCCGCGTGAAGCCAGCCAGTCGCCCAGTTCACGCGCCGCAGCCCGGCCCCGCGCGTTCAGCGGCCGGTCGTGATCGGCCATGGTCGGGTCGTCCCAGGCCGATTTGGCGTGGCGGGTCAGGATCAGGCGGCGGTGCCCTGCGGGAATCATGGATGAAAATGCCTCATGTGCCAGGCGGATTGTTCAGGCAGCCTGCCATAGCCATGACCCAGGGGGCAAGAGGTGCGGACCGCGCAACCTGTCAAAAGACATGCGGCGCCAGCAGGTTGATCCAGATGTGCGTGGCAGGCGGCCAGATCGTAACCGGCCTCGGTCAGCGCCTGGGCGGGGCAGGCGGTGCGGCAGGGCTGTCCCGTGCAGGTCGCGCACGGGGCGGGGCGTGGCGTCCCGGGCGCGGCATCAAGGGGCAATGCGATGGCACCGCGAAAGCTGGCCCAAAGGCCCATCCGGTCGTGCACCATCAGCCGCACGGGCGATGGCCAGGCGCGGCCCGACCGCAGCGCCCAGGCATAAAACGGCTGATGCGGCAGGCCAAAGGGATAGGCCGCGACACCGCCCAGATCGGCGGCGAGGCCGTCGATGACCCGTCGCGACCAGCGATCCATCGGGTCGGGCCTGCCGTCCGACCATTCCGGGCTGGCGGTGATCGCGGCCCAGAACGCCGCGCCTTGCGGGGCCAGCAGCCAAAGGCTGCGCATCGCCGGATCGAAGCAATCTGAGGGCCGCAGCGCCAGACTGCCTGCGACAAAAAGCCCGTGCCGCGCCGCCGCCGGGGTCACCGCAGGCGCGGCTTCACGCGCGGCTCGGTCGAGCGGATCAGGCTGCCCGCGCCATGTTCGGTGAACAGTTCCAGCAGCGCCGCATTCGGCACCCGGCCATCGACGATGACCACGGCGCGCACGCCATCCTCGACCGCCTTCAGCGCGGTTTCGGTTTTCGGGATCATGCCGCCCGCGATCGTGCCATCGGCGATCATCGCGCGCACATCCGCCGGGGTCATCTCGGTCACGACCTCACCGGCCTTGTTCTTGACGCCCGCGACATCGGTCAGCAGCAGCAGCCGGTCGGCCTTCAGCGCCCCGGCAATCGCCCCGGCGGCGGTGTCGCCATTGACGTTGAACGTCTCATTATCGGCCATGCCGGTGGCGACCGGCGCGATCACCGGGATCAGCCCGGCCAGATAGAGGTCGCGGATGATCTGCACGTTCATCTCGACCGGGCGTCCGACGAAACCCAGTTCGGGGTCGTCGGCCTCGCACACCATCATGTCGTCATCCTTGCCGGAAATCCCGACCGCGCGCCCGCCCTGATCGTTGATCGCCTGCACGATGCGCTTGTTCACAAGGCCCGAGAGGACCATCTCGACCACCTCGACCGTGGCCTTGTCGGTCACGCGCTTGCCGCGCACGAAGTGGCTTTCGATGCCCAGCTTGCCCAGCAGATCGTTGATCATCGGGCCGCCGCCATGCACCACGACGGGATGGATGCCGACCTGTTTCATCAACACGATGTCGCGGGCGAAATCGGCCATCGCCTCGTCGTCGCCCATGGCGTTGCCGCCGAACTTGACCACGACGACCGCGCCGTTGAAGCGTTGCAAATAGGGAAGCGCCTCGGACAGGGTGCGGGCGGTGGCGATCCAGTCACGGTTCATGTTTTGCGGTCTCATCGGCTGCCATCCTTGGGGTCGGTGTCAGGATTGGACCAAGGGGCGGATCATTGCAACCCGGCGATGATGGCGCGCAGGGTTTCCACGCCGTCGCCCTTTTCCGATGAGGTGACGACGATTTCGGGATAGGCGGCGGGATGGCGGGCCAAGGCAGCGCGCACCTGGGCCAAGGTGGCGTCCTGATCGGCGCGGCTGACCTTGTCGGCCTTGGTCATCACCGCCTGAAAGGTGACGGCGCTGCGGTCCAGCAGGGTCAGGATTTCCTCGTCCACATCCTTGACGCCGTGGCGCATGTCGATCAGCACGAAGGCGCGGCGCAGGTTCACCCGGCCCGCCAGATAGGCCTTGAGCAGCGCCTGCCATTTGGCGACGACCGGCAGCGGCGCCTTGGCGAAACCATAGCCGGGCAGGTCGACAAGATAGTGGCTGTCGGCGGCGGTGAAAAAGTTGATCTCTTGCGTGCGGCCCGGCGTGTTCGAGGCGCGCGCGAGGTTCCGCCGCCCGGTCAGCGCATTGATCAGGCTGGACTTTCCGACGTTCGAGCGGCCGGCAAAGCAGACCTCGATCCGGTCGGCGGGCGGCATCCCCGACATCGCGACGACGCCTTTCAGGAACTCGACCTGGCTGGTCAGCAGCAGGCGGCCTTCCTCGCGCAGGGTGTCGTCGGGGGCGGGGGCCAGCGGAAAGGCGGGGGTCATGTCGTCACCTTGTCGTTCAGGGCGATGGGGCCGGGGGCGATGACTTCGGCGAAGATGCCGAAGTCGGGGCCGCCGCAGAAAACGGTCAGGTCCGCCAGCATGTCGCCGTCACGTTGGCCGGTGTCGGTGCTGACCTCGACCGCGGGGCAGCGTTCGATCGGTTTGACCACCCGCAGCACCGCCCCGCCGATGCGCAGGTCTTGGCCGATCAGATCGCGCTCGGCCAGCACCGGCCAGCCGTCGATCCACAGATTGCCGCGCCAGCGTTCGATGCCGATGGGCTGGCCAAGCCGATCCTCAAGCGCCGCAAGGCTGGACAGCGACAGGATCGAAAGGCGGGGGTGTCGGCTGTCGGTCAGCGGCTGCGGGCCGCGCACCAGCCGGGCCGGAGGGGCCTTGGGGGCGGGCCACAGTGGCGCCAGCCACGCGATCAGTCGGTCGCCATCGCGGTCGGGATCGATGCTCAGGTCGGGGCGGTCGGGATGGGCGAACCACAGCCGGTCGCCGTCCCAACCGCTGCGCACTGCTTGCAGGGCAGGGGCGGCGGCACCGCGCAGAAAGGCAGATTTCGGCAACCAGCGGGTTAGCGCGCCGCCATCCAGATGGCGAAGGGCGTCGTCATGCAGCACGCCGAAGGCGCGGTCGCCGGGCAGCGCCGCGCCTTGGATCAGGTCGGTGGCGGCCAGATCCTCGCCGCCCAGGGTCTTGACCGGGTGGCGGCGGATCCGCGCCAGCCGCCCCCCGTTCGCCGTCATTTCTTGCCTGCCTTGCCGGGCCTTTCGGCCGGCTTCTGCGCCGGTTTGTCGGCCGGCTTCGCCACGGCGGCCGCCTTTTTCCCGCCCAGTCCGGCGGTGATATTGCCGAACAGGTCCGGCGGGTGGCCGTGCATCCGCATGATCACGTATTGCTGGAAGAAGGTGATGGTGTTGTTCGTGATCCAGTACAGCACCAGACCCGAGGCAAAGCCGCCCAGCATGAACATGAACACCCAGGGCATCCAGGCGAAGATCATCTTTTGCGCCGGATCGGTCGGGGTCGGGTTGAGCTTTTGCTGGAACCACATGGAAATGCCCAGCAGGATCGGCAGGATTCCCAGCGACAGGATGTGCAGGATGCTGTCCGGCCCGGGCGGGGTAAAGGGCAGCAGCCCGAACAGGTTCAGGATCGAGCTGGGATCGGGCGCCGACAGGTCGCGGATCCAGCCCAGCCAGGGGGCGTGCCGCAGTTCGATGGTGACGAAGATCACCTTGTACAGCGCGAAGAAGATCGGGATCTGCACAAGGATCGGCAGGCAGCCCGCGGCGGGGTTCACCTTTTCCTTCTTGTACAGCTCCATCATTCCCTTCTGGAAGGCCATCTTGTCGTCGCCGGTGCGTTCCTTCAGCTTTTCCATCTCGGGCTGAAGTTCCTTCATCTTCGCCATCGAGACATAGGATTTGCGCGCCAGCGGGAACACCAGGGCCTTGATGACAAAGGTCAGCGCGATGATCGCCCAGCCCATGTTGCCGATCATCGCGTGCAGCCAGTGCAGCAGGCGAAACATCGGCTTGGTCAGGAAATAGAACCAGCCCCAGTCGATCGAATCGATGAACTTCTGGATGCCGACGTCGTTCTGATAGGCTTCGATGACCTCGAACTCTTTGGCGCCGGCGAACAGGTGGGTGGCGACCTGAGCGGTGGCGCCGGGGGCGACGTCCATCACCGGAAGGCGGGTTTCGGCCTGATAGATGTCGCCCTGCGGCGCATAGCGCACGACCGAGGTGAAGGCCTGCCCGGCGGCGGGGGCCATCGTCGTCATCCAGTATTTGTCGGTAAAGCCGACCCAGCCATCGGTGGCGACCTCGGTCAGGCGGGCCTGGCCCTCGCGCGGTTGGGCGTCCAGTTTGGCGATGTCCTTGTAGCTGATTTCGTTCAGCTTTCCGTCCGACATCGAGACGACACCTTCGTGCAGGACGTAATAGCCCTGGGTATGGGGTCGGCCATGGCGGGCGACGATCCCATAGGGGGCCAGACGAACGGCGGCGCCGCTGCGGTTTTCGACCGATTGGGTGACGGTGAACAGATAATTGGCGTCAACCGCGATCTCGCGGTGGAAGACCAGACCCGCGCCATTGTCCCAGACCAGCTTGATCGGCTGGCCGGGGGCCAGGGTGGTGCCTGATTCCAGCGACCACAGGGTTGTCGCGCCCGGCAGCAGCGCCGCGTCCATCTGACCGGCGGGCAGCCAGCCATAGACGGCGTAATAG
Source organism: Paracoccus zhouxuedongae (assembly GCF_041927815.1). Classification (NCBI taxonomy): domain Bacteria; kingdom Pseudomonadati; phylum Pseudomonadota; class Alphaproteobacteria; order Rhodobacterales; family Paracoccaceae; genus Paracoccus; species Paracoccus zhouxuedongae. The sequence continues at coordinate 13,998 of NZ_JBHFHM010000013.1, read as the reverse complement.
GGCTGTTCCGGCCCGGTCCCGCCGACCGGCGACAGCAGCCGCACCAGCGGCGATCCGGCGGCCAGGGTTTCGTTATAATCCTTCAGCCGCAGGTCATCGACCCGCCCCCCCAAAAGCGAGATCGAGCCGACCAGCTTGGGCGTATCCACCGCGACGCGCGGCGCGCTGGCGATGGCGGCGGCGACGCTGTCGGGCGCAGGCTGGGCCGGTTGCACGGCGGCGGTGCCATCGGGCAGCACCGGCGCGGCGGTGGTCTGGCCATCCGCCGTCTGGGTCACTGTCGCGGGCAGCGGCGCGACCGGTTCGGGCGGCGCGAACAGGGTGTACCAGAGCACCACCACCAGGAACGACAGCACCGTCGCCAGAATAAGGTTCTTGTTGTCGTCCATGCCAGTCCTGCCTGTCGCCTTGACGGGTTGAGTCCGGGGCCGGTTCAACAGAAGGGGCAGGCAAAGGTCAAGCGGAATCCCGTCAAGGCGCGGGATGGGGCGATTGTGGCGATCCCTTCGCAGCCGGGTCGGCGGCTGGGTTGACGGTCAAGCACGGCGCTGGACCGGCGGGGATCTGGGCTGCGACCGCGCGCTGATGCCGAACAGGCTTCCTGCGTATCTTCATGCACTGGGCGACCCGTAAAGTGTCGCGTCGGTCGATGAGGACCGGCGGCTGATGCCGTCTTATGCGGGGCGTCGCGCGCTTGGCGTGGTGGCGACGATCAGGCGGTTCTGGCGCTCGATGAACAACGTGGTTTCCCGCAGCGTCATCGGGCGGGCGATGGCATAACCCTGGACGTGATCGCAGCCCAGTTGCGCCAGCATCCCGTGTTCGGCAGCGCTTTCGACACCCTCGCCCACGGTTTGCAGGTGCAACCGCTCGGCCATCGAGAGGACCGCCGACAGCATCCGGCGCTGATCGGGGTCGTGGTCGCAGCGGGTCACGAAGCTGCGGTCGATCTTGATGCGATGCACCGGGAAGTCGCGCAGGCATTCCAGCGCGCCCGGGGCCATGCCGAAATCGTCAAGGTCCAGCCGACATCCAATCGCGGCGGCGGCGCGCAGGTTCTGGACGATCTGGCCCCGTGCGGGATCGGCCGCCACGGTCTCCAGCACCTCGATGACAAGCCGGTGAGGGGCCAGTTCATAGCGGTCCAGGTTCCAGGCCAACCGCGTGGCGAAAAGCGGGTCGCGCAGTTCCTCATGCGTGACGTTGATCGATACCGCAGGGACGTCATAGCCTGCCCGCGACCAGATGCGCATGGCGTCGATGGCCTGTGTCAGCATCACCTCGCCCATGCGGCGCAACAGGCCCGCGCGTTCGATGCCCGGCAGAAAGGTGGCCGGACGCAGCAGGCCAAGATCGGGGTGATGCCAGCGGGCCAGAGCCTCGAACCCGGTGATCTCCCCGGTGTCGGCGGACAACTGCGGCTGGAAATGCGCGCGGATCTGCCCCGATTCCAGCGCCGCCGCCAGCCGTGCGGGATCGTTGACCATGCCCGCTTGCCCGCCCTGCGGGGCGGCGATGACGGTGGGCTGGGATCGGTGCTGATCGGGATGCACATCGGTTCTTGGCTGCTCGCCGGACAGGCCGTCGATCCGGTGCGGTGCGGCTGCGGCGGGGCGGCCGACACGGGGTTGCGCCAGCAGATGCAGCCCCGGCGCGGCATCGGCCTGGGCCTGGGCCAGTGTCTCGGCCAGCAGCGCGACGATCTGACCCGCCGCCATGCCGTTGTCGGCCGCCAGCGATAGCGCGGCCAGACAAGCCGCCTGCGACTGCGGCAGGCGATCCTCGACGGTGGCGGCGTGCAGGCGGCGGGCGAGGCGCAGGGCCGCCCCCTCATCCCCCGGACGTGACAGGTTCGAGAGGATCAACAGACGGCCCGCCCCCGCGGTTGCCACCAGATCGCTGGATCGCAGCGCGGCGCGCAGGCGAATGCGTAAGCGCCGAGAATCGGCACCGGGATCCACCGCGACGGCAAGGCAGGCCAGGCAATCCTGTCCGGCGGCACGCGCCTGATCCAGAGCCTCGGCAAAATCCTCAACCGCTTCGGCGGTCAGGGGAGGGACCGCTTGTGGTTCGGGGTGCTGATCGGGCTGCGGTTCGGGCTGCACGGCCAGAGCCGCCGGCACCAGCCCAAGCCAGGCGCCAAGCCCCGCCAGCCGGTCGCGCCAGCCGCCCTTGCCCCATTCGCCCCGCCGGTTCTGAAGATGTGCCGTCATCATGCCCTCTGCCGCTTGTTCACGGGAAGGCTAGGCGCAAATCATCGCCAGACGGTTAATCGCTTTGGGGTCTCAGGCGCGGTATTTCATTAAAATCAGAACGATCCGCGAACGCGCCCTGTGTCAACCCGGCGAAATCGAATATCCCGGGATCGGCCAGATGCGAGGGGCGGACATTCATCAGCGCCCGGAACATCACCTGCCGCCGCCCCGGACTGCGCCGTTCCCATTCATCCAGAATGCCCTTAACCTGTTGACGTTGCAGGCCCTCTTGGCTGCCGCACAGGTCGCAGGGGATGATCGGATAGTTCATGGCACGGGCGAAACGGTCGCAATCGGCCTCGGCCACGAAGGCCAGAGGGCGGGCGACGAACAGGTCGCCTTCCTCGTTCAGAAGGCGCGGCGGCATCGTGGCCAGCCGCCCGCCATGGAACAGATTCATGAAGAAGGTTTCCAGCATGTCGTCGCGGTGATGGCCCAGAACGACGGTCGAACACCCCTCCTCGCGGGCAATCCGGTAAAGATTGCCGCGCCGCAGCCGCGAACACAGCGAACACATCGTCCCGCCGGGCGCGATCTTGTCGACGACGACCGAATAGGTGTCCTGGTATTCGATCCGGTGCGGCACGCCCATGCGCGTCAGGAACTGGGGCAGCACAGTGGCCGGAAAGCCGGGCTGGCCTTGATCCAGATTGCAGGCCAGCAGATCGACCGGCAGCACGCCGCGCCATTGCAATTCATGCAGGATCGCCAGCAGGGTATAGCTGTCCTTGCCGCCCGACAGGCAGATCAGCCAGCGATCGCCGCGCCGCGCCATGCCATAGGTGTCGATCGCCTCGCGCACCTGGCGGACCAGACGTTTGCGCAGCTTGCGGAACTCGGTCGAGGTTGGCGCGCCGGCAAACAGCGGGTGGATTTCGGCCCCTTCGGTGGGCAGGTCGTCTGTGGGCAGGTCGGGCAGGATGTCGGTCATCAGGGCAGGGTCACGGGCTGGCGGTCGGTGATGTCGAAGGTGGCGGGGTTCAGGCGCAGGGTCTCGAACCCGCCGGCGGTAGGGATCAGAAAGGCCAGGTCGGCCGTGCTGGGCAGCACCTGCGGCGCGGCGGTCAGGCCGGTGGCCAGCTCGGTGCGGCCACTGCCGTCCGGGCGGGTCAGGGCCAGGGTCAGGCCATCCTCGGGCGTCAGGCGGCCATCGGCGTTGCTGTCGGTGCTGACCAGCACCAGCATCAGCGCGACCTCATGCGGGGTGTCGCGGTCGCGGCTTGGGGGCAGGGCGTCGGGGCTGAGTGTGCCGGGGGCGAAGATGTCCTGGCCGGGCCGGATCGGCGCCAGCAGATCGCCGCGCAGGGACAGCGGTTCGGCGGCCACAATCAGCGGGCCGCCCTGGCGGGGAAACAGCCAGCGGGCGGGTTGGCCGGGTTCAAGAAAGCCGATGTTCATCAGCCCGCCGCCGGTCGTGGCGCCACCTACGCGCAGCTCGATCCGAACCAACGGGCCGTCGCCCACCAGCACCGGCCGGGTCAGCGTCGGCGCGGCGGCGGGCGTGCTGGCGGGGGCGTCGAAGATGCCGCCGATGCGGTCGGAGGGCGTGGCCAAGGCGCTGCCAAGCGCGATCATCGCGGCAAGGCCAAGGGTCGTCGTCAGGGCGGTGTTCATGGCTGATCCTGCGGGGCGGTCTGATCGTGGTCATCCGGGCGTGACCCCGGTACCGGGTCGAACCCATGCCCACCCCAAGGATGACAGCGCAGGATGCGCCGCGCCGCAAGCCACGATCCCTTGACCGCGCCGTGACGCTCCAACGCCTCAAGCGCATAGGCCGAACAGGTGGGCTGGAACCGGCAGCCATGGCCGACCCAGGGCGACAAAAGCAGCCGATAGGCGCGCACCGGCAGCGCCGCCAGATGGGCCAGCGGCGTCATGCGCCGGTGCCATGGATGCGGCGCAGGGCGCGGTCGAGGTCGGCCAGCAGGTCGGCAAAGGGGCGGGCGATGGTGGCCTGAGGTCGGCCGACCAGGACGTAATCCCAGCCGGGGCGGGCAAGACCGGGCATCACGGCGCGCGCCACCTCGCGCAGGCGGCGGCGGGCGCGGTTGCGGGCGACGGCATTGCCGATCTTCTTGGAGCAGGTGAAACCGACGCGCACCGCGCCGTCCGGCGCGGACTCGGCCGGGTCGCGGCGCCGCGCCTGGACCATGAAACCCGGCGTGCCCTGACGCATAGCCTTGGCGGCGCGCAGGAAATCGGGCCGGTGGCGCAGCACGCAAAAGGAAACCGCCGGACCCGTCGCGCCATCGTCACCAGGACGCGGGGCGGGGGTTTCCGGCGGTGTCATGTCTTTACCGGTTGGGCCGGTCCGCGGCAATTACGCCGACAGACGCTTGCGGCCCTTGGCGCGACGACGATTCAGCACCAGCTGGCCGCCCTTGGTGGCCATGCGGGCGCGGAAGCCGTGACGGCGCGCGCGAACCAGGTTCGACGGCTGAAAAGTGCGCTTCATCGCTTCTACTCCGTTACTGGCAACCCGAATACATCCCACAAAGCGCGGGAATCAAGCGCCGTTCCGATTGAAGCCCGTCCTATACGGGCCGCGCCGGGCGAAGTCAATCGAACATGGCGCAGGCGGGCAGCAGAAAAGACGGTACCGCAACGGCGCTTGCCAGCGGCGGCATCTTGCCGAAAATGCGCGGCATTGAACAGGTTTTTCGCCCACCAACCCTGTTGGCGGGATCAAAGCCATGTTATGCCCTGATTTCAACGGATCACGGCTGCGTGACATGCGGGAAATCGGGCCGCGGTCAGGGGCCGGTTGCCCGGCAGATTTGACCCATGATGCGATTCAACACCCTTTCCGGCCGCTTTCTTGCACTGACATCGCTGTTCGTGCTGCTGGCCGAGGTGTTGATCTTGGTCCCCGCCGTCGCCAATTTCCGCGTCGATTTCCTGGGTGCGCGGCTGGAACGGGCGCAGATTGCCTCACTCGCGCTGCTGGCCACGGATGAGGTGATCGAACCCACGCTTGAGGCCGAGCTGCTGGCCAATGCCGGTGTCTATAACGTCGTGCTGCGTCGTGATGAGATGCGGCAGCTGATCCTGGCCTCGCCCTTGCCCGGTCCGGTCGCCGCCACCTATGACCTGCGCGAACCCAATCTGGCCACCCGCGTGCGCGACGCCTTCTGGACGCTGATGGACGACGAAGATCGGGTGATCCGGGTGATCGGCGCGCCGGTCAAACAGGCCGGGCAACTGATCGAGGTGACCACCAATACCGCGCCGCTGCGCGGTGCGATGATTGAATACGGGCTGCGGATCCTGGCGCTGTCGGCGCTTGTCTCGGTCATCACGGCGATCCTGCTGTTCCTGCTGGTGCGCGGCCTGCTGGTCAGCCCGATCAAGGATCTGGTCGGCAAGATGTCGTCCTGGGCCGAAGCGCCCGAAGATGCGCGCGGTATCATCGACCCGTCAGCCCGCATCGCCGAGCTGCGCGAGGCCGAGGAGGCCCTGGCGGGGATGCAGACGCAGCTTGCGACCTCGTTGCGGCAAAAGGAGCGGCTGGCGCAACTGGGTGAGGCGGTCGCGAAGATCAGCCACGATCTGCGCAACGTCCTGACCACCGCGCAATTGTTCACCGACCGGCTGGAGACCAGCCAAGACCCGGCGGTGCGGCGCACGGCGCCCAAGCTGGTCGCCTCGATCAGCCGGGCCGTCAATCTGTGCGAAACCACGCTGGCCTTCGGTCGCGCGGAAGAGCCGCGGCCCAGCCTGTCGCGATTCCGCCTGCGCGACCTGGCCGAGGAGATCGTCGAATCCGAATCGCTTCTGGCCACGCCAGCCGGGGTCGATTTCGTGCTGGACATGCCCCAGGCCCTGACCATCCGCGCCGACCGCGAGCAGATGTTCCGGGTGCTGTCGAACCTGGTCCGCAACGCCCGCCAGGCGATCGAGGGCACCGGTGCCCCCGGCACGATCGAGATTGCCGCAGGCGAGGACGAATCCGACTGGTGGATCCGCGTTGGCGACACCGGCCCCGGCCTGCCCGAGCGGACCCGCGAGAATCTGTTCCGCGCGTTCCAGGGCGGGTCGCGCAAGGGCGGCACCGGCCTTGGCCTGGCGATTTCGGCGGAACTGGTGCGCGGCCACGGGGGCCGGCTTGAGCTGGTCAGGACCGACGAAACCGGCACCGAGTTTCGCATCTGCCTGCCGCGTGGCGCGGTCAAGCTGGCCACCGTCTAAGGGGGCGCAAAGAAATGCGCGCGCCGCCGATTATTTTCGCCGAAGCCCTTGCGCTTGGTCGCGGGCAGGGCTAAACGGCCCCCCACAGCGGACCCGTAGCTCAGCTGGATAGAGCACTAGACTACGAATCTAGGGGTCAGGAGTTCGAATCTCTTCGGGTCCGCCATTTCCCACCATCTGCGAAAAGATGCGCCTTCGGGCGCAGCGCGATGCGTGCGCGCCTGTGCGGCGTCAGAACCCCACCTTGACGCCCGGCAGGTTCAGCGCCGTGATCAGTTCACGCAACTCCTGACGCGCGGCGATGTTCGACATCGACAGGTTGTCCACCCCGATGTCGCGCAGGTCCAGCAGCGTCAGGCCGCGCGGGAACAATTCGCGAAAGATCACCCGTTCGGAAAAACCGGGCGCGACGCGAAAGCCGATGCGGCGCGACAGTTGTTCCAGCGCGGTGCCGACCTTGCGCTTGTTGTGCATCTGCTGAGTGCCAAGGCGGTTGCGCAGCACGATCCAGTCGATCGGCTTCAGCCCGGCGCGCGCCCGCAGCTGCCGCGCGTTCCACACCATTTCAGCATAGATCGACGGCCCGATGACCTTGCCGGTATCTGGGTCGGTGCGCGCCAGCAGGTCGAAGTCGATGAAACTGTCGTTCAGCGGCGTGATCAGCGTGTCGGCCAGCGAATGCGCCACCTGGCTTAGCCGGGTGTGGCTGCCGGGGCAGTCGATGACCAGAAAGTCGTGCTCTGCCTCAAGCGCTTGCACGGCGGCGGACAGGCGGAAATCCTGCGGGTTGTCATGCGGACCAAGGGCGGATTCGTCGATTGCCTCGGGCAAGGCGCCCAGGGTGGGGGTGGGCATGGTCAGCCCCTCGCGGCGCAAAAAGGCCATGCGGTTTTCGACATAGCGGCCAAAGCTGCGTTGCCGCACGTCAAGATCCAACGCGGCGACCCGGTGGCCATTGCGCGCCAAGGCGGTGGCGACGTGCATGGCGGTGGTCGATTTGCCCGACCCGCCCTTTTCATTGCCCGTGACGATGATATGCGCCATGGCGGCCCCCCTGTCGATCACGCGGGCTTTACCGCGCGGGCGCGCGCGCGGCAACCTTTCGCCGCCGCGTCCTTTTGTGCCACCGGGGGGCGTTGCAAAGCCGCCGCGACGACATATCCTGAAAATTGGATGTGACATGAGGCCATGATGACCACCCCCGTTTCCCCCCGCCCGCAGGTGCGCGCCTTTTTCGACCGCCCGACCGGCAGCCTGCAATATGTCGTGCATGACCCGGCGACGATGCGCGGTGCGATCATCGACCCCGTGTGGAACTTTGATCCGGCCTCGGGTCGGGTCTGGACAGACAGCGCGCAAGAGATTCTGGACTATGTGACCGAGGCGGGCATCGGCATCGACTGGCTGCTGGACACCCATCCCCATGCCGATCACTTCAGCGCGGCGCCCTGGCTCGCCGCGCGTCTGCCGGGCGCGAAAACCGGGATCGGGGCGCGGGTCGTGCAGGTGCAAAAGCTGTGGGCTGACCTGTATGGCGATGCCGATCTACCCTGCGATGGCCGGCAATGGGACCGGCTGTTTCAGGATGGGGACAGATTTTCCATCGGTGATCTTCAGGCGCGGGTGATGCTGTCGCCGGGGCATACGCTGGCCTCGGTCACTTATGTCATCGGTGATGCGGCCTTTGTGCATGACACGCTGATGATGCCCGCCTCGGGCAGCAGCCGGGCGGATTTTCCCGGCGGCTCGGCGGCGGATCTGTGGGATGCGATCCGCGTCCTTCTGGACCTGCCCGGCGCGACCCGCCTGTATGTCGGCCATGACTACCCGGATGAGGGGCGCCAGCCCGACTATATGGCCACCGTCGCCGAACATCGGCTGACCAACATCCATGTCAAGGATGGCATCAGCCGGGAGGAGTTCATCACCCGGCGTCAGGCGCGCGACCGGACGCTTCCCCTGCCGGCGCGGATGCTGCATGCCTTGCAGGTGAACATACGCGGCGGGCGGCTGCCCGAACGCGGCGGGCAGCCGTTCCTGACGATCCCGGTGAACCGCTTCCGCCGCGCTGATTAGGGCGCGCGCTCCAGTCGGACCAGCGTGACCGAGGCGGCGACGATCATCGCCGCCCCGATCCACAGGCTGCCGGGCGGCACAAATCCGAAAGCGGCGATGCCAAGCGCGACGTTCAGCGGCAGCTTCAGATAGTCGAACGGTTGCAGATAGCCCGCGTCGTGGCGGGCATAGGCGCGCGCCAGCAGATATTGCGCCAATGCGGTCAGCACACCCGCCGCGGCCACCGCTGGCAGCGCAAGGCCCGGACCGGCGGGCACCACCCCAAAGGGCAGCGCCAACACCGCATTCGCAGGCACCAGCAGCGCCAGCAGCCACAGGGTCAGGGTCTCGGGCGGCTCGTCCCGGCTCAGGTATTTGGTCATCAGCGACGTCCCCGCCCACATCGCCGCCGCGCCGACCGGCAGCAGGGCGAAGGCGGTGAACGCTTCCGACCACGGCGCCAACACCACCATGCCACCCGCAAATCCGACGATCAGCGCCAGCAGTCGGAGCAAGCTGACCCGTTCGCCCAGCAGCGCGACCGCGCCCAGGGTCACGAACATCGGCGACAGCATGATCAGCGCGATGGCCTGCCAGATCGGCACCTGCGCCAGCCCCGCCGTCCACAGTTGCACCCCGCCCACGGCCAGGGCCACGCGCGACAGGTGCGCCAGCGGGCGGCGGGTGCGCAGGCTGCCCTGCGGACGCAGGATCAGCCAGGGCAGGGTGCAGATCAGCGCCACCCCATATTGCCACAGGGTGACGCTGGCGCTGTTCAGCCCGGCGCGCATCGTCACCCATTGCAGCAACGTATTCACCACCGCAAACAGCGCGCCCGCCGCCACCATCAGCGCGGCCCCCTGCGCCGGCCCCGACACTGCGGCGCGGCTTGATTGTTCGGAATAGGTCAAGCGGGTTCCTTTCACATGCCTGACCCAAGGCAGAAAAGAACCGCGCCGGTCAGCCCGGCCGATCCCGTTCTCTTTCATCCGGACTTTCACCGTCGGCCCCGGAGTTTCACCGGATCTGCTGACCCTGCCTGTGGCAGGCGCTCGCGGGCTGTGACCGCCGGTGGGGAATCGCACCCCGCCCTGAGAACGCGGCCCCCTTGGCCGCCGCGTGAAGCTAGGGGCAGGTCGCGCGCCGCGCAAGGGGGTGCGCGGGTCAGGTGGTCGTCACCAAGGCGCGGGCGGCGGCGGTGCGCACCGCCTGGGTCAGGCCCGCAAGGGCCGGTGCCGCCAGCCGGTTCACCTGCCAGAACAAGGGCTTGTCCAGCACCGCGCCGGGGATCAGTTCAACCAGCCGGCCCGTTGCCAGATGCTCCGCCACCAGCATCGCCGGGTTCATCCCCCAGCCGATGCCCGCCAGTGCGGCATCGACAAAGGCTTGCGTCGCCGGGATCACATGCGCGGGGCGGGGGATGTCGTGGCCCAGATGCAGGCCCAGCCAGTCCGATTGCAGCCGGTCCTTGGCGTTGAACATCATCGAGGGCGCCGCCGCCACAGCCGCTTCCGTCATCCCGCCCGCGAAGTGACGCGCGACAAAGCCGGGGCTGGCGGTCGCGTGATAACGCAGCGACCCCAGCGGATGCACGATGCAGCCCGCGACCGGCCGCGCCTCGGCGGTGACGGCGGCCAGCACACGGCCCCGCGCCAGCCAGTCGGCGGTGTGATCCTCATCATCAAGGGCGATGTCGAACAGATGATCGCGGCCCGCGCCGAAATCGGCCAAAGCGGTCAGGAACCAGGTGCCCAGGCTGTCGGCATTGGCCGCAATCGCCAGCGTGACCTGCGCGGCGCCGCGCGGCGGGCCGGGAAGCTGGTCCATTAGTTGTGCCTCAAGCAGCGCCACATGATCGACATGACGGCAGAGCCAGGCCCCGGCAGGTGTCGCTGTGCAGGGGCTGCCCCGGTCGATCAGCGCGACGCCCAGACGGTCCTCCAGCCCGCGCACCCGTTGCGACACCGCCGAGGGCGTGACATGCAGCCGCTCGGCCGCCCGTTCAAAGCTGCCGGTCTGCACCACCAGTGCCACGGCGCGGGCTGCCGGATAGTCGATGTTCATGAAGCCACGCTAATCCATGCAAAGCTTATTTAATTTGCCTAACGCGATGTGGCGCCCTAGGTCCAGCGCAGATGGCGAGGGTGGCGATGGATACGGGCGTTTTTCTGACCGGAATGATGATGGGGCTGGGGCTGATCGTGGCGATTGGCGCGCAGAATGCCTTTGTGCTGCGCCAGGGCCTGCGGGGCGAACATGTGTTTGCCGTGGCGCTGACCTGCGCGCTGTCAGATGCGGTGCTGATCGCGCTGGGCGTGACCAGCTTCGGCAGGATCGCGGCCTGGCTGCCCTGGGTCGAACCGGCGATGCGTTACGGCGGGGCGGCCTTCCTGATCTGGTATGGCCTGCGCAGCCTGGCCCGCGCGCTGCGCGCCAGTGACGCGCTGACGGTTCAGGCGGCGGGTCGCCAAAGCCTGACCTCGGTGCTGGCCACCTGCCTGGCGCTGACGTGGCTGAACCCGCATGTCTATCTGGACACGGTGGTGCTGCTGGGCACGATCTCGACCCGGTTTCCGGGCCAGCAGGCGGCCTTTGCCCTGGGGGCGATGGCGGGGTCGTTCCTGTTCTTCTTTGCACTCGCCTATGGCGCGCGCCTGCTGCGGCCGATCTTCGCCAGCCCCCGCGCCTGGCGCCTGCTGGAGGGGGCCATCGCCATCGTCATGTGGACCATCGCCGCGCGGCTGCTGATCGGGGGGTAGCGGCGCGGTCAGCCGCCATGCCAAGGGTGCGAGGATGTTGCCGCAAGGGAGAGGCGCGAACATGATCCTGACCGACACTCTGCGTCATGACCTGCGCGACGCGGTTCTGTGCTGGGTTGCCACCGCCGATGCGACAGGCCAGCCGAATGTCAGCCCCAAGGAAATCTTCGCTCTGACGGCGGATGACCGGCTGGTGATCGCTGATATCGCGTCACCGGTGACGGTCAGTAACCTGCGGCAAAATCCGCGCCTGTGTGTCAGCCTGATTGACGTGTTCCGGCAAAAGGGCTGGAAGCTGACCGGCAGCGCGACACTGATCGACCGTGACGCGCCGGGCTTTGGCGAAACCGGCGCCGAGGTTCTGGCACTGGCGGGGCGCGATTTCCCGGTGCGTCGGCTGATCGCGATGACGCCAGACCGCGCGGTGCCGATTCTGGCGCCCAGCTACCGCGTCTTTCCCGACCGGACCGAGGCCAATCAGATCGCCCGCGCCCATGCGCGCTATGGCGTGCGGCCCGCCTGACGGCAACCGGCAATGAAAAACGGCCCCCAAGGGGGCCGCCTTTGCCGTCACGCGGTGGGCAATCAGAAGCCCAGGCCGGCGTATTTGTTCTTGAACTTCGACACGCGGCCGCCGGTGTCCATCAGCTTGGCCGAACCGCCGGTCCAGGCGGGGTGGGCCAGCGGGTCGATGTCCAGCGCCATCTGGTCGCCGTCCTTGCCCCAGACCGAACGGGTCTGGAACACGGTGCCGTCGGTCATCTTGACCTCGATCATGTGATAGTCGGGATGGATGTCTTTTTTCATGATCGGATTCCTCAGGCTTCGGCCTTGGCGGCCTTGGGCTTGTAGTTCGACTGTTCGGCGATACGGGCCGACTTGCCGCGACGGTCGCGCAGGTAATACAGCTTGGCGCGGCGCACGCGGCCACGACGGACGACCTCGATCGAGTCGATGTTGGTCGAATACAGCGGGAAGGTCCGCTCGACGCCTTCGCCGAACGAGATCTTGCGCACGGTGAACGAGGCGGCGATCGTCGCCCCGCCCTTGCGCGAGATGCAGACGCCTTCATAGTTCTGCACGCGCGACCGGGTGCCTTCGGTCACTTTGAAGCCGACGCGAACGGTGTCGCCGGCCTTGAAATCGGGAATGGTCTTGCCAAGCGCGGCAATCTGTTCAGCTTCAAGCTGCGCGATCAGGTTCATCGCGTGATCCTTTCATTTGCCTGTGGTTGCCCCACAGAGGTGTGTCGCGGCCTCAGAGCTCTTGGTCTTCTTCCGGGTCCGTATCGCGATACGCCCGCCAGAGATCAGGTCGCCGTTCCTTGGTCAGCCTTTCGGCCATGTCCCGTCGCCAGTCGGCAATCTTCGCGTGATGACCGGACAGAAGAACATCCGGGATCGCACGACCTTTCCAGACGGCGGGTTTCGTGTATTGAGGATGCTCAAGAAGCCCGCTCGAAAAGGATTCCTCTTCGACGGACGCCTGATTCCCCAAGACCTGCGGTATAAGTCGGACGGTCGCGTCGATCAAGGCCTGCGCCGCGATCTCGCCGCCGGTCATGACGAAATCCCCCAGCGAGACCTCCTCAAGCCCGTAATGATCCAGCGCCCGCTGGTCGTAACCCTCGAACCGGCCGCAAAGGATAGTCATCCCCTCGGCCCGCGACCAGGCCCGCGCCATGGCCTGCGTAAAGGGCTTGCCGCGTGGCGACAGGGCGATGCGTGGCCAACGCGCCGGGTCGGTGGGGCTACCCGCCAGGGCGTCATCCAGCGCGCGGGCCAGCACGTCGGGACGCAAGACCATGCCTGCACCGCCACCGGCAGGCGTGTCATCGACATTGCGATGCCGCCCCTCGCCAAAGCTGCGCAGGTCGATGGTTTCCAGTGCCCACAGGCCTTCGATCAGCGCCTTGCCGGTCAGCGAAAGGCCCAGCGTGCCGGGAAACGCCTCGGGAAACAGGGTGATGATGCGCGCGCACCAGGCGCCCTTGACCTGCGGCGGCCCGGCCATCAGATCGCGCGGCCGCAGGGTCGGGCGGATGGCGATGCGGCCATGCGATTTCGGTGTCTTGTCCATGACCGCCCCCGGATGCCGCGCGCTACTCGGCCTCGCCCGGCGGGTCGATCACAACCCGACGGGCGACCAGATCGACCGTCGGCACGACCGCCAGCGTAAAGGGATAAAGCACCGCCGAGGCCCCGCGCGCGCGCACCTCAAGAATGTCACCGGCGCCGTGATTATGCACCGCCGCGACCCGGCCCAGAATGACGCCGCCGGTGTCGACCGCCTCAAGCCCGATCAGATCGGCATGATAAAACTCATCGTCGGGCAGATGCGGCAGCCGGTCACGGCTGACCCACAGGGTGACACCCTTCAGCGCATCCGCCTGCTCCTTGGTGTCGACGCCCGACAGGCGCGCACCCAGCCCGCCTGTCACCGGCCGCGTGGGCCGGGCCTCAAACGATCGTTTGCCGTCCTCGCTGAACAGCGGCCCGTAATCGAAGATCGCTTCGGGATCGGCGCAGAAACTTTTCAGCCGCACCTCGCCCCGGACCCCGAAGGCCCCGGCAATGGCACCGACGCAAACGCGCTCGCTCATGCGATCCCCCTTCTTCTTGGCGAAAATATCCTGCGGGGGTGTGGGGGCGCAAAGCCCCCGCCTCCGCCAGATTATTCCGAAGCCTCGTCGGCCGGGGACGCGTTGTGGGCGGCTTTTTTTGCGGCGAGTTCCTTGGCTT
>NZ_JBHFHM010000012.1:0-72712 GCF_041927815.1 Paracoccus zhouxuedongae | reverse complement strand
AGGCCAGAGATGTAAGCGCAGCAATGCGTTCAGTTGACTGGTACTAATTGCTCGATAGGCTTGATTTGATCCGGCAATAGACAGGCTCATGCCCGTCATGCCCAAACAAAGCACTTGAACAACTCCGCTGATATCCTTGGCTTCTTCTCAGGTCTGGTGGTCATAGCGCAAGCAAAACACCCGATCCCATCCCGAACTCGGCCGTTAAGTGCTGCCGCGCCAATGGTACTGCGTCTCAAGACGTGGGAGAGTAGGTCACCGCCAGACCTGAAAAGAAGCCAACCCTCTCAAACGATGAAAATCCCGGCGCAAAAACAAAAATTGCGCCGCTGGCGCGGGGTAGAGCAGCCCGGTAGCTCGTCAGGCTCATAACCTGAAGGTCGTAGGTTCAAATCCTACCCCCGCAACCAAAATCCCCAATTATATCAAATACTTCAATCCCGAGCGAAACACTGGGGATATACAAGCGCGCGTCTACATCAACGCCACATCAACACCGCGTCCGGATTTTGACATTCGGCAGCACCCGACGACAACCGCCAACATCGCCCGACACAAAAGCCCCCCTCGCGGGGGCTTTCGGCATTTGAAACCCACGCTCACTCATCGGCAATGAGCGCCAGAAGGATGGTGCACGGTTGGACGGTACGAGCAAGGTCATGTCCGGCGGCAAGACGCTGCAGGAAGTCGGTCGCTTCAGAGAAATTCAGGCGAGCCATTGAAAGCGATCTTTCCAAAGCTGCGACCTGACCCTGCCAGAGCTCGACCGGACCCGCTTCCGGTGGAGCCTGTCTGCGTCGTTCCAGGTTGAGCTCGCGATTTCGTATCTCCGCCAGAAAATATGCGCTCACCTGATCTGTCAGGCCTTCGAGCTCATGTCGAATGCGGTCCAGAACCGAGTCCCTGTATTCCCCCACCTCGGCGTTGATTTTTGCCAGTTGTCGAGATCGAAGGGCATTGACCGCCTCATGTTTCTCGAGTGCCGACAGAGGGGTTCTGCCTCTGGCCAGCGCATTGTTGGTCGACGCCGTTATTGGTTGCAGACAAAGATCGACCTCTTCTTCGGTCAACTCCCGCCAGCCATCCTTGGCCTTCCAGTAACCCTTGCGCATGAATACTGCCGGCGCTGCGATCCTGAGCCTGCGCTGGAAGGAACGAAAAAGGGTATGGAGCATGCGTCGATCGGCGGAAAGTGCAGCCTTCTGCACTTCTGTCGGCGCGCTGTTTAGAAGCTCCCGTGCCTCCGCCGTCCAGAGCGCGGGCAGCAGCTCATCCGGGAAAGGGTCGAACTGTGCGACTGTAATGACTACCAATGGGCCAAGTCCCCGTGCCGGGTGACCTTCGGGCAGCCTGACGCTCGTTTGTACTACCGGCTTGGCTTTCCCGAATGCAGTAAGGGCTGCGGCAGCATAGCCCGATACCAGCGCATCGTGCAGTTCCGAGCCGTGATCGAGGAAACGGAGTGGGCGGCCGGAACGTGTACCATCTGCCCCAAGTTCACCATCGTCAGTGAAGACGATCTTCCGGGGCGGTGCCGAGATGTCGGCTCGCCGGTAGATGAACGGGACGTGACCTGACATCCAGTTTTCGCGGGACGCGCCAGGCAAGGAAAACGGGGCCTCGCCGGCACGCCTGCGTTCGCCAACTCCATGATACCAGATCGTCTGGAAGCCGTAGCCATCCTCCCTGTCCACGCGCCCACCGGTATCAAAGTCCCTCGATGCCTTGATCGTTTTCAGCCAGGCCCCGAGAGCTCGCTCTTCCCGCCGAATGGGCGTCTCGTTAGGGCGCGCGAGGTCGGTCATCATCGCCGGTGCAGGACATGGCTTCTCTCGCCACAGTTCGAAGTCGGCTGCTGCCTGTTGCTGTGTGAAAGGTGCCGCCTCCCGGAAGAGAGACGGCAGACCGATGCCCTTTCCAGTGAGAGGAGTAACCAGAAGAGCTGCCTTTTGCCTTATGGCAGCGTGCCCCAGAGTTGTCTGCAGTTCCGCCAGGTCCGTGGGGGAGAGGGGCGGAAGCGGCGAGTCGAACACGCCCATTTCCGCGACCGTGTCGGCAATCGCGGTTTCCTGTGACCCTTCGATCAGGATCCGCCAGATGTCGATGACACGCCTGCCGCCCTTACGCTCGCCTGTTGCGCCAAGACGGTCCACGCGGCCGATCAGCTGATCGATGCTGTCGATTTCCCAGGGCAGGGAGAAGAAGATGATCCCGTCAGCAACATGGTGCAGGTTGAGCCCGGCTTGCACCCAGTCGCCAACCAGCAGGAGGCGGTTGTCGCCAGACAGGAGCGGTGCGAGCGTTTCCTGAATTTCCCGCAGATTGGTGACACCTTCGACGTCCGTTGCTACCGGGCGCCGAAGCACAGAGATCCCGTCAACCAGAGATGGAAAGTATCTGGGGAGCGCCACCCGCAACATGTCGATCGTCGGATTGTCCCCACAGACGATGATGAAAGCGCGCTCCTCATCCTCGCACCATTGCGAAGACAGGATGTCCAGCAATGCCTCCAGCCTGCTGTCGCCAGGGTCCTCAAGCGACTTCACGCGCGCGGCTTCCGCAAGCTGAGCGAGCGCGCCTCCACGGGCGGCAAGTTCGGTCAGGACTGTTCGTGCCGCTCGAGCGCTCCGCTGAAGGGCTCGTGCTGCTGTCCATGCAGTTCCCTGCATCCCCTGGGCCGGGTCTGTACCCTCGAGTATCATGGCAGCAACCTCGTGCCGCATTCGCTCGGAAGTCAGCGGTTGCAGCCGAACCTCGTGATTTCGGCGCTGCGGAAGATATGCACCCCATTCGGAGCGACCGTTCCGGATGATCCGCCGCGTAGCTCCTGACCTCAGGAAACCCCTCCTCCAGCGGTCCGGGCAGTCCGTCTGGCTCAGATCCGCAAGAGCCGCTTCCTCGCGGCTCCGAAGGACATCGGCTACGCTCCGGCCCTCGATCCGCGCAAGAGTAGCCGCTTCCGGCTCGATCATCCGCAAGATCGGCTCCCGCCATGAAGGATCGCCCAACCTCGGTGTCGCGGACAGGACAAGAACCTGCCGGAAGTCATCCGCTGCAGACGCGATTGCCTGGATTGCCTCCCGCTGCATCGTTTGAGGCTCATCGACGATCAGGAGATCGAAGAGATCGGGATCGGCGGTGATGGTTCGCGTCCCCTGGCCTGGACGCGTCATCAGGTCGCGCGGTCGCGCCAGCGTTATCGGCAACAGATCGTCATGCGTGCCATGCCCAAGCGCACCCGCGATGGCAGGCATGACATGACCACGAATCCAGCACTCTTCCTGCCATTGCGACAAAAGGTTGTCCGGGGCTATGACGAGCGTTCTGTGCTTGGGATCTTGCCAGCGCAGAGCATTCACGATCATCAACGCCTGTACGGTCTTGCCGAGACCGACCTCGTCCGAGATGAGGTGCCGAATATGCGAATCCCCGAGGATCCTGCGCACAGTTGCAATCTGGTGCGGCAATGGATCAGCAGCGACTCCGAGAGCGCCAACCAACCCGATATCAAGCGCAGAGACACGTCGCCGCAGTGCCTGAACGCCATTCACGAACCGGAGGTACTGGTCCATCAATTGGCCCCCCCGTCCGGCAGATCTCCGAGCGCGAGCTTGCGTCGAAGGGCGACATAGCGAACGGCTCGGCTCGTCTGGACATCCGAAAGCGCCTTGGCGAGCAGGTCTCGCCAACCTTCCGTTTCCACCATCAGCTTGGGCGACAGCCACAACTGGAGCATGGTTCGGAGTTCGGCGCGCCCGAGCCATCGCAGGCCTGGTCGCCGGAAGGCATCAACGTGGCAGGAGTCCAGCAGGTCGACGAGGTCGTCTTCGCCCAGTTCGCTGTACCAGGGACTGACCAGTGCTGACCACCGCGCATCAGGCAGGATGAGCGGGCGGAACATCGGAAGAAGCGGCATTTCCCGAGACCGCTCCAGTGCCTTGCGCCATGTTGCGGCTGGACGGGACATGTCCACCTCATCGAAGGCGTCGATGCCACTGCTCTCCAGATGGTGCCGCAAGTCCTCGTATGCGTCGATCACGGCGAGATCGAGATCGCCCGCCAGATCGTCGTTCCACTGCAGAAGTGATTCCGGGACATCTGGCACAGTCTCGCGGAACCGAGTGATCAAACGATCCTGCAGGAACTCCCGGTCAGCAGCTGTCTCGATCCTCGGCAGGTCTTTTCCCGAAACGAGGCCCAGCGCGTCAGCGCACCGAAGGAGCGCCCCATGCGTTGTCAGTATCGATATATCGATACCCGTCTCCTGTTTTCGCCAGTTCGCCCCGCAGAGCTGCTCGATCAGTGCGCCCTCAAGCTCTTCAACGATTGCCCATCGCTGCCAGTTCGCCAGCAGTTCGTTCGCCTCCGCGAGTTGCCATGCAACGTTGGCTCGAGCCAGTTCGATAAGCCCGACGCCGTCACTCCTGGAAAACGGCTCCCGAAGCAGAGCAGGTAGCTTTACCGAACTGCGCTCTCCAAGGCCAATTCGGGCCGATGCCTTGCCAGGAAAGATCAGGCCCGCGGAGAGCGCCTGGTGATCCGCGGCATCCGGAAGGACGAGACGTGCCCCTTCCCGGGGATCGGCTCCGGCACCGAGAAGAGGCTCAGCGCACGTGGCGAGGATCGAAGGCAGTTCCTTCTCGTCGTCATCAATTCGTGTCCACTTGCCTGTATCCCAGTCATAACGAAGCTCCCGGCGAGCTGGTGGAAGCGAGATGACCTTCTCGAGAAGGCCCTCCACTTCGACATGAATGCGCAACCCGGAATCACTCGCACGACGTCCGGCAAGACCTGTCTGGATATGATTCAGCAGCGGAGAGCGCCCCGTTATCGTGGCTGGCAACCGCTCGATCATGCCTTCGGAAGCCAGTTCCGGTTCGTTCGGAGAGACTATCCGAATTCGGATCGGGACGTCCTCGAGGGCCAGTGGCGCACCGATCCTGATCTCCAGACGTCCTGCCTCCAGATCCGAGATGTTCGCGTTGCCTGGCAATACCTTCACATATGCAGGTTCAAGATCAGGCGGCTCGACGACTTCGAACTCCAGTCTGTCAAGGTCTCCGCCGTGAGCTGGTTCGATCACGTGCAGCCCGACGTCGGGTCGGAGGGCTTTCCAGTCAATGCCACGGATTCGAAGCAACTCACCGGGGGCAACCGAGCCATCAAGGAGCAGTTCGGTGCAGGCTCCGCTGCGCTGAGTGGCCAATACGGGGAAGCAGGCAAGAAATCTGTCTGACGATCCTGGTCCGGGAAGTCCGATTAGTCGTAGGGTGGGGCCGCGTTCCGCAACCACAAACCCGCGGCGGCGCAGGACTTCGCAATCCGCTGAATCGGATGTGTGTAGAATTCGCGTTTCGAGGTTTTCCTCGTCATCGACACGAATGCACTGGATGATCACCGAGTCCGGTTGGAGCTTTTCGTTCGGAAAGACTGCGAACGCCGTCATCCCGCCGGCCTCGACAAGGAAGAATTCCGGCTCCAGTGGCTGCAGGCGTTCCAGCGTTACTTTTGCCGTTCCTTCATCGACATCGAGCGCATCGTCTCTGCGCAGTGGCGATGAGGGAAACGGGAAGGCTTTGTCCAGAGTGATTTCACCACCGGCAAGGAATGACGCGAGAGGCACCGCGTGAACGCCGCCAGAAGCACGCATGCGGTCGCCATGTATGCGCAGAGCAGCAATCACTTCATCGCGCGACTGCGCGGGCAGCGTCGGCCCCCTGATAATCAGATGCCGCGGTGTCTCGCCTTCCAAGGCGAGAACATACCTTGATGGCGCGATCTGGGCGAGGCGCGCCGATCGCCGTGCGACCGTCTTCCGAGCTTCCGTGATCGCGCGATATGCGCCGCGATCCTTTCGGATGTCACGGTCTATTCTCTGCAGAATGGTTTCGGAAAGCCATCCCGGAGACTCGGGCGCAAGCAGTCTGCGCATGACCTCCAGTGCGACGTCTCTCTGCAGTAGCCAGTGCTCGAACCGGCGACTTGAGTGACCTGCCGCAAGCCCCCGCATGTACTCGAGCAGTCTGTCCGTGTCGTCGGCTGAAATTCCAGCCCTGACAGCACGCCTGAGAGCATCGGTGAGCTGAGGCTGAATCTCCAGCGGCACCAAGGAGTTGCCAATAGGCCACGAAATATGTGGGAAATGACGCTCCCACGGGCTGTCCCCCGGACGGGCCAGGCGTGCACTTCGGTGCCCGAGCTCAAAAAGTCGGGACAAGCCCGTTCGGAACGTGTGTCCTGCGTCGATCCCAAGCTCCTGTGCCAGTACTGGCCAGAAGTCTGTCCCCGTTCCCCGGTATCGATAGCCTACCTCAGTAGCGACAACGACCAGAGGCAGATAGCGCCACGACCACGCGGCGCCCGCGAGTTGTGGATCCTCCTCCAACTGGCGGGAGACCGACCTTCGCAGTGCCTCCAGCGCCAGATCGTCGAGTCCGTGCTCGATGGCGAAGACAGGCAGTTCGCCACGCTCTCGCGAAAGGTTCGCGAAGTGCTCCGCAAGTGCGTGATGCTGACCCGAAAGCGCATCTGCAATCTGCATGTTTCCTTCCGAGCCCGCCATACTGTCGCCCAACAAGATCATCACAAAGCCGGTACGGCGTGATCGCTGCAAGGTTGACTGCCAACTATCTGAACGTCAATCATCTTCGGGATGTCTGTCGAGAGGTGTAACGTGAGTTCTGAATCTGCGCTTTACCCCGATTCATCCATCCGGGATCTGTCGGGGGGGCGCAGTGCAAGAGCCATCGCTGACCTCGTCCGGCGCTTTGTTCATGCGCGTCGTGGCGTCAGCCGTACCACGGTTGTGGAGTGGGTGTCGCAGTTCGTGGATGAGGCAGACAGCGCGGAGGCTGAGGCCCGGATCAGCGCCGTCATCGATCTGCTGTGCGAACTGAAGGACATCGGCTACGGCACAGTGCGCGGCGAACCCGTCCTCGTGGCTTTGCCCGAGCGCCGTGTCGCACTGCCGGATGGAAGGGTGATTGCGCTCGGGGATCATGGGCTCCACGGCGCAGCCGACTCCGGATTCCTGTTCCCTGACGTTGCAGGACAGGCGAACCAAAGCCTGATCGAGATCCTGCGGACGATTGAAGAGCCTGTCTTGCTGTGTGGTCATGGTTCGCTTGCGGCCGATGGCCGCTGGGTCTCTGACGATCCGATGCCCGCGGCATTGCGCAAGGCTCTCACGCTCAGTGGGGCATTCGATCCCTTCGAGCGGAGATGGTCGCTCAGCGAGGAGACCGCCTCGTTCCTGAACGAATGGTTCAACCTCACGCCGCCTGAATCTTCATCGTTGAAGATGGAGTCGCCCGATGAAAGTCAGCTGCGCGTGGCGCAGACTCCTGCTGACACACGAATGCTAGTCGAGGCTGGCCCCGGGAGCGGAAAGACCCACGTGGCTTGCGAACGTATCATATCCCTTGTGCAGGACGAGGGTATTGCCCCTTCGCGTGTCCTGCTGCTCAGCTTCACACGCATTGCAGTTGCAGAGCTCCGGGATCGGATCGGTCGGCGCTTGAACGAAATTCCCAATGTGGCGGCATTGCAGATCAGGACGTTCGACTCGTTCGCAGCGCGCCTGCTTTCGAGTGCCGGTGTTGGTTCCTCAGGCGGGCATGACGCTTCAATTCGGGCTGCGAAAAGGCTGCTGCGTTCGGATAACCCACTCGTCGCAGATGCGATTGGTCAGCTGGAACATGTGATCATTGATGAGGCGCAGGATCTTGTCGGTGACCGCAAGGAGATGTGCGAAGCCCTACTTGCCTTGCTGAATCCTGCCTGCGGCGTCACGGTTTTCGGAGATTTCGCGCAAGCGATCTACGGCTATCAAAACAAGGGCAATTCAGGATCCACATTCCTTTCCGAAGTCGCCAAGCGTCCCGATTTCACTTGCGATCAGTTAGAGCGCGACCACCGCACACGGACAGCAGCGCTGAAGGACATGTTCAGAACGGTTCGCCAGACACTGAGAGGCGATCCGGCAGGTTCAAGAGATGGCTACTTTCGCGTTCGGGAGGAGATCAGGGCAGCGGCCGTCGAGAACGACATTGCAGATTTCGCGATTCATCCGTCGACAACAGCCGGGCTGATCCTCACCCGAAGTCGTCGAGGACTATTCACCGCAGCTGAAGACATGCGCGCGGCTGGCCGAAGTTTCAGGCTCCGACTGCCCGACCGACCGCCGAGGATCGAAGCCTGGATTGGCGCGCTGCTTGGTGGTCTGCCCGCATCGACCCGCATGTCGCGCGCTGATTTCTTGTCCATCCATGAACAACTTAGACCGGCGCCATGGCGTAGTTTCGGGGAATGCTGGGAAATCCTGCTCGATCTCGATGCCTCCGGTCGGGAGGACATTTCGGTTGGCAACATCGCCGAGGGTCTTGCCGATCCGCCACCCGAGCTGATCAGTGACCACGAGGGAAACTCGGGGCCGTTGCTTTCGACGATCCATGCGATCAAGGGGAGAGAGGCCGAACGCGTGATGCTGCTGCTGATGCGGGCGCCTTACGGCGACAGGGTGGACTGGGCCGAGGAAGCTCGAACTCTGTACGTAGGGGCAACCCGCGCAAGCAACGAGCTGCGAACTGGATGGATCAGCCCGAACAAATACTACTCGACTGGAGAACCGGAGCGGTTTTGGGCCGCGCGTCGTGCGCATCGCCTGATCGAGATCGGTCTCGAGGGGGATCTCGTGGATTGGGCCGAATTCGTGCGTTCGGGCCATGTTGCCAGTGAGGCGGATACGATCGCGAACATATGGCGTGCCGCGTACGACGAGCCGAGAGCCACAGCGTATCCTGCCTCCGATGGACGTCTTGTCCTGACAGTCGGAGACTCTGGCGGACCAGCAATCGGCTGCCTGTCGGATGGTTTCGTCGAGTTGATGCAGTCGTTGCGCAAGGTCGAGCCGGGTTCGGCACTTCCGGAAGTCGTTTCGGGGATTTCTGTTGTGGGTGCGACTACAACAGTGGTGCCAGGCCGGCCCGGAGATGCACCGAGCCTTGCGCTCATGCCGCTGATTGGCGGCTTTGCCAGCATTCCTCGCTGAGCGAGAACCATGGTTTCTGGAGAATGTGAATGATTGATGCTCGCGATAAGCTTCTGGAACGGATGAAGGTTGATCTCATTGGCCCGGAGGCGCCGGACGAGCTCATTTCGGATCGCCCCACCGATCGATATCTCACCGGGATCCTTTTCCCCCCTCGCACGCCGATATCGCCGGAAGATGACGACGAAGCGAGCGATGCCGACGATGCGGATGCGGTCGGCACAGCGCTGGATGGAGTGAAGGCAGCCTCGGCGTTTCGACCGAGCTCTGCCGGCCTGTCCTTCGCCGTCGAGCCGATCGGCCCGACTCTCAGGCTGCGGGTTCGGGTCGACGGGGCCCGTTACAGGCCTGAAGGCGCGGCGGAGGAAGGTGGCAATCCGGGGAGGAAGCGAGCGCAGAGTTGGCGCCGAACTCCTCAATTCGCCGAGGTGTCACTCGATCTTGTGGCACTGCGCAAGGAGCCAGCCCCGATCATCAGCCTTGCCAGCAGCGGGCTTGCGGGAGCCTCGTTGCACTGCCGGATTGCTCCCTGGGGCCATATCCTGCTTGTCACGCTGGCGGTAACCAATGACGCAAAGCCAACTGAGGTGAGAAGTCGCGCAGCGAATGAGGAAGCCGCGCTTTTCCAGTTTTCGCTGGTTGTGGAGTGCGAGGATGGATGCCGGTTCGTTCCCAAACCGGAGAGGGTTGGTTCGGCACGTGACGAAGACGATGCGCGCGCATCTGCCCTTCTGTATCGCAACGTGCAGCAATTTGCAGTGGGCCACACCTGCTCGGCGATGTGGGACGAGCCCGTGGACGGCAACGTGCATCAGGTCCGGACAAGCTGGTTTCCGGAATCAACTGTCCATGTCGTAAGCGCGGAAGGGGATGCAGAGTTCAAGCAGGCGGCTGCCAGGTTGCCTCTGGGGGCTTCCTGGCTGGCATCCGAGGGCGACGTCAGTCTCTTCGCCGGACTGAAGTCGTTTGTTGATGCCTACGCTCAATGGATTTCGAGGATGGAAGTCGTCGCGCTCGCCATGTCGGAGGCGCACGTCGAGCAGGCAAAATGGCACATGCAGCGCTGCCGAGAGGCTGAACAGCGGATGCGTGCGGGTATCGCTCTTCTCGAGACTTCATCCGATGTGCTGACTGCCTTCCGGCTCGCGAACGCTGCCCTCGCACTACAATACTCGTGGCGTATCAACCCACATCCGCCCGAACTGGTGTGGCGGCCGTTTCAGCTCGGTTTCGCGCTCCTGTGTCTTGAGTCGGTCGCGAACCCCGAGTCCTCCGATCGCGAGACGATGGACCTGCTGTGGTTCCCGACAGGCGGCGGAAAGACCGAAGCCTACCTTCTGTTGACGGCTTTCACGATCTTCCTTCGTCGTCTCCGCGCCAAGGGAAACTCGAGCGGCGCAGGCGTGACGACGTTCATGCGATACACGCTTCGACTTCTGACAATCCAGCAGTTCGAGCGCGCAGCGGCCCTGATCTGTGCCTGCGAGATGGTCAGGCGCGGCAAGGTCATGCTTGAAGGGGTCAATCTGCCGGCACACTTCGCATCGGATATCCCGATTTCCCTCGGGCTCTGGGTGGGAGAAGGTGCCACTCCGAACACTGTCGCAGACGCGGAGAAGGTGCTGGGGACGGATGCGGAAAGCTCTCCGTCTCAGTTGCGCAGCTGCCCGTGCTGTCATGAAGTCCTCGATTGGAGAATCTCGGCCGACAGAAGCCGTGTGGAGGTGCGCTGCCTGACGAAGACATGTGATGTCGGGCAGGAACTGGCATTGCTCCCGATCTGGACGGTCGACGAGGATGTCTACCGAGAACGGCCGACGTTGTTGATCGCCACGGTCGACAAATACGCGCAGATCACTCGGAACCAGATGACTGGCTGCCTGTTCGGCATCGGTACGCCGGCAGATGCCCCCGAACTGGTGATCCAGGACGAGCTCCACCTGATCTCGGGCCCGTTGGGCAGCCTTGCCGGGCTCTACGAGACCGCAATCGACGAGCTATGTTGCTCTGGAGCAGGAGTCAGGGCGAAGGTCATCGGATCGACTGCAACGATCCGCAGGGCCGAAGACCAGATCAAGGCCCTGTTTGACCGCGGCTCCTTTCAGTTTCCCCCGCCCGGGATCGATCACACCAATTCGGGGTTTGCGATCGAGGACCGTGGCGTGCCCGGGCGCCGTTATGTGGGAATCTCGACTGTCGGTCGCTCGGCCAAATTCACGCAACAGGCGGTTGCGGCTTCCCTGCTTCAAGCCGCCACCGACCAGTCGCTGGCTGCTCACAAGCGCGACGGATACTGGACTCTGGTCAACTATTTCAATTCGCTGAGGGAGCTGGGCGGGGCACTTGTTCTCATGCGTGATGACGTCGCCCGCAGCATCCGGGATTATGCTGAGCGCAGGTCAGGGGAGATCGAGCGGGACGCCGGGGCACAGATCGAGCTCACGAGTCGCGTCCGTTCCAGCGACATCCCGAGATACCTCAAGGACCTTGAGCGCGCGTGGAACGATCCGGATCACGTCGACGTCGTTCTGGCAAGCAACATGATCTCGGTCGGTATGGATGTTTCCCGGTTGGGCCTGATGGTGGTCAACGGGCAGCCGAAGACGATTGCCGAGTACATTCAGGCGACCAGCCGGGTAGGGAGAAGCCAGAAGGCGCCGGGACTTGTGATCACATTGTTCAACGCGGCCAAGTCCCGTGACCGCAGCAGGTACGAGACCTTTGCCAGTTGGCATCGCAGCCTTTACCGGGATGTGGAGGCCACGAGCGTGACACCCTTCGCTCCGCGCGCGCGTGACCGTGCACTTCATGCTCCGTATGTTGCAATGGTGCGCCATCTGGTGGCTGGCATGGAGAATCCGGGCGCAATCGAACAGCATCAAGAGGAGGCTGAAGCACTCCTCGAAAAGGTGATTGCCCGGATCGAGCGGATTGATCCGGTTGAGTCAGGCGCAGCACGAGCACAACTCAACTCGTTCCTCGACGACTGGTTCGACCGACAGGGCCTGACTGACTATTGGCAAGACTACAGCGAAGCTCTCCTGACTTCGGCGGAAGCTGCCGCCGAGCGTGGGAACAAGGCACGCTTTGCCGGGCAGAGGCCGACCCCGAACTCGCTGCGCTCCGTCGAGGCATCTGCATCATATGTTCTGCTCGAAGGCGGATCGGACAGGGGGACCAGGCCATGAAACCGATCGGCAAGATTCGGCGGAGTCAGGTTCTGACAGGCAATGGCCCCGGCGCGATCATCGACTTCAGAGGCGAGAACGGCGCGCCTGTCTCCGTTGTGGCGGCTGGCCTTGAGGCTTGGGACCAGCTGGCCATCAAGAAGGGGCTTCTGAACGATCAACGCATTCATCACGAGCCACTTCAGGCAAGGCTGCAGGTGAATGGGTTCAGGTTGCCTCCCGTCGGAGACGAGAAAGTCGGCAGGGAGAAGCGACCACGCCTCTTGCCGGCCTATCGGTTTCCAGACTGGCATGTCTGCCCGAAGTGCAACCTCCTGCAACGAAGCCGGTTCTGGAGTTCCGAGATCGGGAAACCCGAGCTGTGGTGCCCTTCCTGCAGTTCCGGGCGCGGCAAGCGTGTCAGGAAGGTCCATGCGATACCGGTCCGCTTCATCGTGACATGCCCTGCGGGGCATCTTCAGGACTTTCCCTGGATGTCATGGCCGAAGCACGCCGAGTCCTGTTCTCGAAAGAAGCCGCTCAAGCTCATCGGGGAAGGGGCCGGACTGAAGGGGCTCAAGGTCCACTGCACTGAATGCAAGGCGGAGCGTGACCTCGACGGCGCCCTGTCGCCTGGCGCGCTGGGCAAGATCTCTTGCGACGGACGGTCACCTTGGCTGAAGACGCCGCCGGAAAGCTGCAGCCATCAGCCTGTTGCCATTCAGCGCGGTGCATCCAACGCTTATTTCCCTGTCATCGAATCGGCGCTCGACGTGCCGCCGTTTGGTGGTTCCTTCCGGGACATGCTGGAGGATTTCTGGCCCGACATCATTGCCCTCGACGACAGGTCGCAGCTTCCTGCCTTCGTGCGGAAGAGAATCCACCCCATGTGGCCAGAACCGGACACCAGGCCGGAAGACCTGACCGCACGGATCCTGACCCTGCTGACGATCCTTGACAACAAGACCGGCGACTTGCGTCCCAACGAGCACCTGATGCTGTACTCGGGTGGCCCGGATGGGGAGGAGTTCCCCGAGTTCCAGATCTCGCCTCAGCAGATCCCCAGTGACCTGCAAGGTGTTCTGGACCGTGTGGTATCGGTCGAGAGGCTGCGCGAAGTCCGAGCACTGAGGGCATTCACTCGGCTCAGTCCGGTGGAGGCAGCCGACAACAGCGCCTTCGTGGCGCCGCTGTCCGAGAGGAAGCTGAACTGGCTCCCGGCAATCGAGGTCCGGGGGGAAGGCATCTTCATCAACTTCGATGAAAGTGCCGTATCGTCATGGGAGAACGAGCCCGATGTCGCCGACAGAGCGGCAAAGGCCCATCAGGCTGCAGAGCGTGCGTGGCAGGACCACAACGGTAGCGATCGCCCGTTCCCAATGCTGATTTCGGCGAGGTTTCTACTGGTGCACACAACAGCCCACGCTCTTTCGGAGCGGCTGTCGCTCGACAGCGGGTATTCCACTGCTTCCATCCGTGAGAGGCTCTATGTTTCGCCTGGCCCGGGCGGCATGTGCGGATTTCTCCTCTACACATCCGCGCCGGATTCCGATGGAACGCTCGGCGGATTGTCGCGAAAGGGGCGCACAAGCGAGATTGGTCCGATCCTGCTCGCCTCACTCCGGGATCTGGAATGGTGCTCTTCCGATCCGCTTTGCAGCAGCGGCATCCTCTCACTCTCCGAGGGATCCGGATCGGCGGCCTGTCACAGCTGCACGTTCCTTCCGGAAACTTCTTGCGAGCATTTCAACCGGCATCTCGATCGCGGCATGCTTGTGGGCACACCCGAAAAACCGGGGCTAGGGTTCTTCCGCAAACTGCTTGATGGAGGATCCTGAGCATGGCGCGCATGTACCCGAGGGAATTGCCGCGACATGTTCTGGAAAATGCGAAACTGTCGTCGGAAGTCCGCGTCTATGAGCGGATCCGGGACAAGTTGCCCGGAGACTTCAACTGCTACTATTCACGCTCCTGGCATGAAGCGGATACTGACGGCGCCGAGTTCGACGGAGAAGCGGACTTCATTGTCGCGCACGCGGAACACGGCCTCCTGTTCCTCGAGGTAAAGGGCGGGAGGGTGAGCTGCCGCGAGAACGATGGCCAGTGGCTCAGCGAGGATCGTGACGGGTTCAGATTCAGGATCAAGAACCCGCTGTCTCAGGCGCGCAGCAGCAAGCACCATTTCCTGAAGCGCCTGAATGCCGGCAAGATGCTCCGAGGCCGTTTCATCCGGGCACGCCATGGTGCGATCCTTCCTGGGAGCGTCAGACCCGCACGCGCCCTCGCGCCGGATGCGCCGCTCGACATAATCGCATTCGGCGACGACATGGACGCCCTTGATCGCTGGATTATCCGGCGGATGACCGACGGTGGCGACTTGCGCGAAAGCCCCCTCGGTCTGGATGGTCTCAGGGCGCTTGAAGAGCTTCTTGCAAGCCATTTCGAGCTGAAGGCACATATCGGCATCAGCCTTGCCGACGACGCCAGAACCATCGAGCAGCTGACGGCTGAACAGGCCTGGATCCTCGACTCGCTTGAAGACAATAGGGAAATGGCGATCTCGGGAGGAGCCGGCAGTGGAAAGACAGTACTGGCTGTCGAAAAGGCGATCAGATCGGCCGCCGAGGGCCGCCGGACGCTCCTGACCTGCTTCAACGCTCCGCTGGCATCTCATCTGCGCAGCGTCTGCCAGGGTCATGAAAACCTAGTGGTGGCCAGTTTCCATGCGTTGTGCCGGACCTTGGCGCACAAGGCCGGAGTCGACGTCCCCACAGAGGTCGACCAGTCCCTTTTCGACCGCCTGCTGCCAGAAGCACTTGTCGAAGCAGTCGGCAACAATCCCGATCTGGCCTTCGACACCGTCATCGTCGATGAGGGGCAGGACTTTCGAGACTCATGGTTGAACTCCCTGCGCCTTGCGATCAGCGACCCCGAAACCGGGAGTTTCTATGTCTTCTATGATGACAACCAGCGCCTTTTCTCGCCCGAGAGGGGATTCGTAGATGCTCTACCTGCATCGTCGATCGCACTGACTCGAAATCTTCGAAACACGCGACGAATTCATGCCCTGATGACGAAGTGGTATGAGGGACGCCGTAGCACACCCGCAGGACCGGAGGGGGAGCCTGTAGGCAGCCTCGTTTGTCGCAATGGGGAAATGGCTCTTTCCCGCGTGAGCGATCGTGTCGCGCAACTTCTTGGCTCGGGTCAGGTCCTGCCGGGGCAGATTGCGATACTCGTGGGAGGTGGCCGTACATCGATGTCACTGCCGGACAAGATTGCCGGGAAGCCGACCTGCCGTTCCGATGATGTCCGGTCGGATCATATCATCCTTGATACAGTCCGGCGGTTCAAGGGGCTGTCACGCCCATGCGTGTTTCTTGTCGGCATCGATGGGCTGACTGATCCCGAACTGATCTACGTCGCGACAAGCCGGGCGAACGTCCTGCTGGAAATCGTTGGTACCGCCGAGGACATCGCACGCATCAAGCAGGAGGTTGAGGCCACTGTTCGGTGAGGCCCTGCGGTTTCAGGCCATCTCGCTTCTCAGTCGAACAGATCCTTGCGAAGCCGCTTCGGGTCGGTGGACGCCACGTGCAACTCTCGCTGGTCGGTGCCCTGACGCTTTGGGTCGACCCAGGTGATGGCGTTCAACACGATTTGCGCGATCTGCCTTGCAAGGAACGGTGGCACGGCGTTGCCGACTTGGACGTACTGCTGCGTCCGATTGCCGAGGAACAGATAGTCATCCGGGAAGGTCTGCAGGCGCGCCGCCTCGCGCACGGTGAGGCTGCGGCACTGCGTTGGATCGGGGTGAATGAAGTAGTGGCCATCCTTCGAGATGTGGCTCGTGACCGTGGTCGATGGCTCGCCGGCGAGCTGGACCCGGAAGCGGTCGTTGAAAACGCCGCTGTGCCAGTTGCGGTGGTCGGGGCTGAGCGAGAGCGGGAAATCGGCCGCCTTGGGGCTGTATCCTTGCACGGCGCCGAATACGGCTGCGAACAGATAGCGGCCGAGATCCGAGGGCATGTGTCCGCGGGTCTCGTGCTGGGCAATTCCACGCAATGCAGGGCGCTCCAGCCAGGCAAGGAGCTCGTCGTTCGACGTGCCGTAGCCCTCGGGGCGCCGTGCCGATAGGCGCGGTGCCAGCAGTCCGTCCTTCAGGCCCCCGGCAACGGCGGAGAAGGCGTCGCGCAGCGGGCCGTCCTCCTTGCCCCGGTAGATGCGCGCCAGCAACCGGGCGGCCTCGACGACCTCGCGCCGCCAGCTCGCCGGATCGTCGCGACCACGGCTGAGGCCGCTGCGCAGTTCCGGCATCATGCCGATGGCTTCATCGACGGTCCGTGTCACCCCGGAAACCGCCATGCTCGTCCCGGTGGCCCTGTCCGCGAGATCGGAGCGGATGCCGACGATGATCACGCGGTGACGGCGCTGCGGAACGCCGAACTCCTCGGCACGGACGATGAAGTCGGAGGGCTGCTCGGCCTTCTGCAGGCTGGCTCTGCCGTCCGCCACCCGGATCGCCCACATCTCGTAGTGATGCCCCTGACCGGTGCCGAGCGAGGCGAGGTCCTCCATCAGCATCTCGAAGACAAGGCGGCTCTCGACCGTCGAGGACAGCATGCCCTTGACGTTTTCCATGACGAAGGCCGCGGGGCGCAGGCGGTCGAGCACGCGGATGTATTCGCGGAAGAGATAGTGCCGCTCGTCCTCTTCGGGGACGTATCCGACCTTGCCCCTCGCCCGCGCGCGCCCGACCAGCGAATAGGCCTGGCAGGGCGGACCGCCGATCAGGATGGTGTCGTCGAAATCCTGGCGCAGCGCACCGATGGCATGATCGATGGCTGCGGCAGCCGGTTCCGTCCCGAGCTCGAGGCATTGCGCCTCCGCCGTCGCATGCTGCCATGCCGACGCATCAACCTCGCTCCATTCGGGCTCCGCGATCAGCCCGGCATGGAAGTCGATGAAGGCCTGCGGCAACGTCCCGTGCCGCGCCTGATGCGCCCGCAGGAAGGCGCGCAAGGTCAGCGTGCGGTGCGCCGAGGTTTCCTTCTCGACCGAGATGCCGATCCGGAACGGCGCGTGGCCGCCGACGTCGAGGGACGCAAAACCCTCGCCCAGCCCGCCCGGGCCGGCAAACAGATCGACGATGCCGAAAGTCGCTGGCAAATCAGGGGCCTCTCGAATTGCGGTTCCAGGATGTATACCAGGTTCGGACGCAGAGGCCAGGAGGCAAATGGCAGATATTGTCGACAGGCAGACCCGCTCGCGGATGATGTCCGGGATCCGGGGCAAGGACACGAAGCCGGAAAAGGTGCTGAGGCGCGCGCTCCATTCGCGCGGCTTCCGCTATCGGCTTCATGGAAAGGGTGTCCCCGGTCGGCCGGACCTGATCCTCGCAAAGCACCGGGCCGTCATCTTCGTGCATGGATGCTTCTGGCACCGTCACGAAGGCTGCCGCTATGCGACAACGCCCGCGACCCGTCCCGAGTTCTGGGCGGAGAAGTTCGCCGCGAATGTCAGGCGCGATCGTGCGGTATGCGATGCGCTGGTGGCAGATGGGTGGCGCGTCGCAACGATATGGGAATGCGCGCTGCGAAAGCCGCGATCAGTCGAGCAGACTATTGCGGCAATCGAGGAATGGCTTCTGTCCGAAAACCGGCAGCTGGAAATCGGCAAAACGGATCCCGGATGATGGCAGGCGATGGCTCCTGCCGATTTGGCCTCGTCCTTTTCCCTGCCTATAAGGCATCGAGTACGCAACAGAAGATGGCAGGCATCTGCCGGGCTGCAGGGATTCGACGGCAATCATGAAGAACAACGACACGCAGGTCTTCGCGGGGCAGCTGGTGGCCCAGAACATGCTGATCCAGATCCTGATGGGGCAGATCGTGCTGAGCACGCCGGATCGCGGCGCGGCTGTCCGTGAGGCGCTGGTGCAGGGCACTGGGGCAATCCGTTCCAACCCGAACATGACCGAGACGGAGAAGTTCGGCGCCGTGAAGACGCTCGAGGATGCGCTCGATACCCTTGACCGGATTGCCGCCGGTGCGCGCGGGGGCTGAGCCATGTCCTTCCGCTTCTGGCGCCGCATCCGGATAGCCCCCGGGGTCACGGTGAACCTGTCGAAGTCGACAGCCTCGCTGCCCTTCGGCCCGCGCGGCGCGAAATACACCGTCAGCCCGCGCGGCAACCGGGTCACGGCCGGTTTGCCCGGGACGGGCCTATTCTACACTGTGCACGAGCCGCGCCGCGCGTCCGCCGCCAATGCGCCCCCGGTCGCCCAGCGCGACCGGCTGAACCTCGGCTTCTTCCAGCGGCTGTTCACGCCTGCGGATGAGCGTGCGCTGGTCGACGGGCTGAAGGCGCTGAACGCAGGCGACGAGGGGGCCGCGCTCGCGGAATTCGAGAAGGCCGCCAGCCTGCCCGATGCCGCCTGGATGGCCGGCATGCTGCGGCTCCGGCGTGAGGAGTTCGGGCCTGCGCGGCGTCATCTGGAGGCCGCGCTGGGCGGGCTCGACCTGCTGGGTGGCCTGCTGGAGAAATACGGGATCGCCGCACAGGTCACCTTTCCGGTGACGCCCGAAGTCGATGCCCATGCCCGCCCCCGCGAGCGCGGCACGCGTCTGGCGCTGGTCGAGATCGCACAGTTCGAGGGGGATCGTTCAGCGGCGATGCGCCATGTCGAGCGGCTGCTGGCAATCGACCCAAACGATCCGGTGGTGCTGTTGTCCTTCGCGGAACTCACCCTTGAGGGTGATGCGGACCGCGCTGAGCTGGAGCGGGTCGTCGCCATGAGCGCCGGGATCACGAACGAGACGCCGGTGGACACGGCGCTCCTGCTCTACCGCGGCCGCGCGCTCGCCCGGCTTGGCCTGCCGGACGCCGCGATCGACGTGTTCACCCTGGCGCTTCGCCGCCGCAAGGACCGCGCAGACACCCTGCTGCGCCAGCTGCGCTACGAGCGCGGGGTGCTCTACGATCAGGTCGGTCGCAAGGCGCAGGCTCGGCGCGAACTGGAGCGGGTCTATGCCGAGGATCCGGGGCTCAAAGATGTACGCGAACGACTGGGGCTGGGGGAATGACCGGCGCGGGAGATGATCCGACCGCACTGGCGGCCGAAGTTCGGGCGCTGCTGTCGCGCCGCTGCCTGGCTGACCCGTTCACAACCTACCAGGCGGTGGCTGCAGCACTCGCCCTGACGCCGCCCGGAACGATCCAGCGCGTCGCCGCAGCCCTGGAGCAGATCATGCGCGAGGACGTCGCTGCGGGCCGACCGATGATCGCCGCGCTGGTGATCAGCCGCGCGGGCGACATGCCCCGGCGAGGCTTCTTTGATCTCGCGGTGGCGCTGGGCCGGTTACGGAAGATCCCCGGCAGCACCGTGCGGCATGGGAGGCCGAGTGCGCGGCAGTCTTCGGGACACAGGCTGAGGCTTCCTCCTGAGCGGATCGGCTCGGATTACCTGATCTCGAACCAGCGCATCGCGGTTTGCAATAGCTGGTCGTAATCGCCAGCCATGGCCTCATCCATGAAGGAGGCGATCTCGTCCTCGGATAGCCCAGCGTCCCGGGCGGCTTCACGGCAGCGACCGAGGACGGCGAAGGCGTTTCCGGCCTGGCCGGTCAGCGTGACGACGACGCCAGGGTGTTTCGGGTTCATTCCGTGCGGCTCCGTTAACGCGGCACCACGACATCAGGCGTGGCCTGCGCGCATAGTCCAGTTGAATGTCGAGGCTGTGCCAGCGAGCGCCCTGCAGGACACTTGCCCGAGGGTTTGGCTATTCTCGAATGGGTCTGGGTCGGCCTGTCGCGGCGCTAGTCCTGCCCGCGACTGATCATCCGCTTATCGATTTCCGGATCGTCCCATGTCGTCGCGGCGCCCATCCAGCGTTCGATGGTCGCCTGCAGCTTGGGATCGTTGGCTTCGACATGGAAGGTGTAGAGGCGGTTGACGATTTCCTGCATCAGTGCGCGCATTTCGTTCTCGTCGATGCGCGAGACCTCGCTCCAGGGGATTTGCCGACCGTCCGCGTCCACGACGAAAACATCCGAATAGTTGCCGGTCCGGCTGACAGGGGTCAGTCCGGAATGCAGCGTCTCCAGCTGCGTATTGCGCACGCAAAGCATGGCCATGATTCTGGCCAGCTTCGCCGCAATGCGCTTTTCGTCGTCTTCGTTCATGGCACGAGAATAGGCGCATCATCGCGGTTACGCCACGATTCAGGCGACGCGCACAGTTTACCTTCTGACGCATGCCCGCGCCTGATCACGCAGGACAGCGTAATCGGCGAGCCAGCCTGCGATCAGCGCCCCCTCGGGCAGCGCGGCGACTTCCTCGGCGACGCGCAACTGCTCAGCCGGGCTATACGCCACGACGGGCGGGCAGGCGCCGGGCGGGACGTCAGAACCCGCCGTCGCGCAGGCGGTCAAGAAGATCGTCGCGGCTGCGAGGACGGCGCGCGGCGGCGTCCAGCATCTGCCGGTGGATGGCATGGGTCTGCTCCAGCTGGTCAAGCCGCTCGGCGGCGCGGCCTGCGCGCTCGGCCGTGCGGCGGAGGTTGACGATGAACAGGGTGATGGTGAGGGCGACGAGAGCGATGGCCGGCACCCGCCGCGCCCATGGCCGGGAGAGGATCCCGGCCAGCAGGCTGGCCCACATCAGCGCAGGCCCCTGCGCCAGTCGTCGAGCCGCGCCCAGACGGCCACCGTGACCCCGCCCAGCGCCAGCGCAATGAACACCCAGCGCAGCGTGTCCAGGTAGGGCACCAGCGGCAGGACGGCGCCTTGCGCTTCGGTGAGAACCTCCTGTGCGACCTCGACCCCGGCGGCCCCCACCGTCGCCACCCCGGCCGCGCCCGTGCCGCGCAGCGTGCGGCTTGCGGCCAGTGTCTCGCGCGCGGGCGGGGTCTCGGCGGCGAAGGGGACGGCACGGGGCGGGAAGGGATCGCCCCACGAGCGGGCAGGGCCGAGGTCGATATGCATGAAGCCCGAGCGGGGGTAGGTGCCGAAGCCCAGAAACCCCACCGCTCGCGCCGCAGCCTCGAAGGCGGCAGGGTCGTGGTTCGACATGGCAATATCAAACGCCGTGCCGTCCATGTGCTTCGAGCGCGGCGCCCCACCGACGGCGCGATTGTGCTCGGGGCTGCGATAGGCCGAGCGAACGATCAGCGGCTTGCCCAGCCGGTCGCGCAGGGCCTGCAGCTTGTCGAGCGCCGCCGGGTGGAGCTTCAGCTGGCCGGTGCCGCGGCAGGCAATCTCGGCCGGCGAGAAGTTCGGCCAGCGCCAGAGGTGCAGGGGCACCTCGCGGAAGTGACGGAAGGTACGGACGGGGTCGGGCATGATGGCCTCCTCGGGGCGTTGGACATGCGGGATTGGGCACCCCGGCGCGTCAGGGGCGGCGGGGCGGCTGTGGTGATCAGGTTTCTGGGTCTGGCGTGACGCGCGGCCGTGGCGCTGGGCGCGAGGCGCGCGTCAGTCGTCGCGGCGGCGCTGGAAGGCTTCGAACATCAGGTTGCGCATGGCGCGGATGTCGCCCTCCATCCGCTCCAGCCGGTCGGCATCGGCCTTGCGATCCTCGGCGCGTTGCCTGTCCACCCGATCCCGCTCGATCAGGAGCTCGCGGTCGAGGCGTGCGAGCATGGCGTCATTGGTGAACGCCCTGCGCGTGATGGCTGCGAGGAGCGCCAGCGTGCCGCCGATCAGCGCGGTGATCGCCGCGGTGATCCCGTGGTCGCGGAAGGCCCGGGCGACCTCCTCCAGAATAGGTGTGCGGTCGGTCATGGCGGGCCTCTCAATAGTCGGTCTCGACGTAGACACCGCTGCAGTCATAGGCGACGGCGGCGGCGGTGCTGCCGGTGTTCATGTAGTTGCGGGGGCTCAGGAGCTGGGTGGCGGCGGGGAGGTTGGCGGTGATCTCGACCTCGGCGATGGCGCCGGAGACGTCCTCGACGACGCGGACCCAGACCGAACCGGCGTTCGGGCGGCGTAGAGGAACAGCGTCAGGACATTGGTCGCCGAGTCGACGGGGAAGCTCGCGCCCAGATTGATCAGCGTGGGTGCGCCGGAGCCTGAGTTGTGGACGATCTGCCAGTTGGCGTGGGTGCCGCGCTGGAAGCCGATGCCGATGGCGTTGACGACCGCGCTCAGAAGCAGCGTGGTCGCCAGTGCGGCGGTGGATCCCATCAGCCCGAAGAACCCCATGCCGGTGGGCTGCAGGGTCGTGAGCGAGAGCCGGTTCACATAGGTGAAGCCGCCGAGTCCTTCGGCATTGCCACGCCAGCAGACCCAGCCGGCGGAGCGTTCCTCGGCCGCGGCATCGACCGTGGCCGCGCTGGTCATCCGCCAGCGGCGCATGGAGGTGGAGAGGTTGGTGGTGGCAAGCCCGGGTGTGGAGGCGGTCCCGACGCCCGAGCGCGGCATGCCGATGGCGTTGATCGTGGTGCCCGAGGACGGCGCCCAGTAGGCGATCCGGTTGACGCCGAAGTGGGGCTGCAGCGGAAACAGGCGACCCGAGGGCCGCATGACCTCGAGCCAGGCCGAGCCTGCCCGGTCGCGGGCGTAGAGATGGATGCGGCCTGCAGGCGGCGGATCGGGCGGCGTGGCAAGGCCGGGCAACACCATGGGCTCGGGCAGCTCGACCCTGCCGCTGGCGCGGTCGATCCGGATGGCATCGAAATAGGCCGATCCGTCCGGGCTGACCTTGAAGCTGAAGTCGTCGTTGCCCAGCAGTCCGATCAGGGCGCGGGCCGAGAATCCGGTCTTGAAGGCGAAGGCGGCATCGTCGCCGGGGGTGTTCTTGTTGAAGGTGGCCTCGATCCCATTGCCCGCATGGTTGAACAGCATCGCGGGGGTGTTGATCGAGAAGCGGTTGAAGGCGTCGGCGGTGGCCCAGCCGAGGCCCAGCTGCTGGGCCGTCAGGTTCGCCTGGGGCATGCCGACCTGCGTGACGGCATTGGCGAAGGTGACCGTCGGCGTGTTGATGACGGTCGTGCCGCCCGCGCCGGAGGTGGCCGAGCCGATGTTGATGACAGTGTTCGATCCGGACGCGCCGCCGGTGCCGAGGTTCACGGTCTTGGTGGTGCCGTTGGTGGTCGCGCCCGTGCCGACGCCATAGGTGGCGGTGCCGGTCGATGTGCCGATGGTCGCCGTTCCCCCGGAGGCGGTCAGCGTGCCGGAGAAGGTCTTGTTGCCCGTGAAGGTCTGGGTGCCCGCGAGGATCGCCAGTTCCGAGGATGTGTTGGGCAGCGTGTAGGTCCGGGTCTGGCCGGAGGAAATCGAGGCCAGCGAGAAGACCGCCTTCCTGGTCGGATCGGCGTCGTTGACGAGGCTGAAGACGCTGTCGGGCACGTCGCGCGGCTCGCCCACGCTGGCCCAGCTGCTGCCCGACCAGACGAGGAAGGCGCCCTCATCAGCGACCCAGACCAGCCAGCCAGGGCGCGGGACCAGCCGGATCCATGCGCCGTCGACATGGAAGGCCACGTTCAGATCCCAGCCGGCCCAGAGGCCGGCGGCGCCCGAGGCCACGAGATGGCGGTCGCCGTCGGCGGGGCTCGCGGGCGGCGCGGTGCGCGTGCGGTCCAGCACGGCCAGTTGCACCATGGCGTCGAGCAGGCGCAGCGCCTCGTTGTGGGTGACGTGCTTCTGCGCCTGCGCGGCCATGAGGTACGGCAGGCCGAGATGGGTGGTGGTGTCGGACATGGTCGATCCTGTGGGGTTGCCGATGCCGGCGATCAGAATTGCAGCGTGACGCTGGCCGGCGCCCCGCGCCCGAGGCGGGCGGAGAGTTGGAAGATGCGGATGGCGAGCGTGTCGCCGTGGGCGAGCAGCGCGCCCCAATCGGCGGTCTGCTGGGTGGCGCTGTAGAGAACGGACGTCGTGCTGCTCGTGAGCACCCGCTTGACGGCCGCCCCGTCGCGGATCTCGACCTCGTAGCCTTCGACCTCTTCGCCTACCGGCACCTCGACCTGTTCCCAGGCATCGGCCTCGAGCGCGCGGGAGCGCCGGATCCAGCGGATGGTCAGATCGCCGGGCACACGGGCCTGCCGCCAGGGCTGTTCGACGTGCACCGGCGCGAAGGGCCGCAGGCCGAGGCTCGCGGGCGTGAAGGCCTGCGCGACATAGGTCTCGTCGGAGGGTGGCCGCGTCGCCGGGCCCACACGCCAGTTCCACGGCAGGCCGATGTCCCCCAACGCGATGGGGAGTGGCGCAAGCGTGCTGTCGAGCACCACCACCCGCGCTCCGGCCGGGGCGGGATTGCCCATTGCGCCTTCCGTCCCGCGCTGGCCGCGAATGAGACGGGTCAGGCGATAGCGGCCGGGCGCAATCAGCTCGACCGTTCCGGCCTGCACGATCTCCCAGACGCCGGGGCTCGCCTCGACTGCCAGCGCATTGGCCCCTCCGAACAGGGCCAGATCGGTGACGCTCTCCAGCGTGCCGGTGAACAGATCGAGCGTCAGCGCATTGCCGAGATCGAAGCGCGAGACCGGGCCCGGCCAGAGGTCGAAGGCCAGCACGCCCATCCGCGCCCGGGCGGGCACGGTCGTCAAGAGATCGAACCCGTCGCTGCCGGGGCTGCGGAACACCGCGAGCTCGCCCGGCCATGGCCGCGCATGGGCGGCGAGGAAGGGCCGATGGGCGGGCTGGTCCTCGGTCAGCTGCGGCAGGTCGAGGAAGGCGACCTCGGGGGCGGCCAGCACCAGCGGGCGCGCGAGCGAGGCGGGTCGCGGATCGCCGGGCGGCAGATCGTAGGCCGCGCGGTCCTGGCGGATCGCTTCGATGCCGCGCGCCTCGGCATCGGCCGTGGAGAGCAGGCGGAAGTCGAGGCTGCGCCCGTCATGCTGGAGCCGGATCACGTCGGCGGGGTCCAGCGCCAGGCGCGAGGGCGGCAGGCGGAAGCTCGCGGTCTCGCGGCCGATCCAGGCCTCCATCAGCGCGCGGCGGCAGCGGCGCTCGGCTTCCTCGGGCGCGACGGCCATCGGGAAGGCCTCGGAGGCGATGCGGCTCGCCGATACGGTGATGCGCTGCGCCTCGACCTGTGCCGCGTCGTAGTCCTCGTCGGCCCGCGCGACCTGCCACTTCAGCGCTTGCGGCAGTTCTGTCTCCTGCGCACGGGTGAGTTCCAGTCCCTCGGCGCGCGGATCCGGGGCGGCGACCAGATCATCGGCACCGATCTCGGCCACGGTTGCGCGGCCGCGCATGACGAAGCGGATCACCCCTCCGGTCTCGACCGCGTCGAAGCCGAAATGCCGCGCGAGCGTGGTGATCGAGGCCCGGGGACTTTCCAGCGCGCCGATGACATAGCCCTCAACCGCGCCCCAGAGCCCGGTGACGTCGATGCGCTGCGCGGGCAACCCGGCGCGCAGGCAGAGGTGGCGGACGAGGGCCGCGAGCGACACTGCGCCGAGCCGTCCGGTCAGCCAGTGGCCCAGCCGCCAGTTGGGCCCGTCCGTCCAGACGGCTTCGAGCGCAGGAAAGAACGGATAGGGCCGCGCGTCCCATGTCCAGGCCGCGCATTCCGGAACATGCACCATCCGGCCGCCATAGACTGCGGAGGTCGGGTTGTTCGCGGCCTCGCCCCACCAGAGATAGGTCGCCTCGAGATAGGCCCGCTGGATCGCGTCGTCACGCCAGCCGCGGGAGAAGTAGGGCGTGAAGCTCTCCGACGACTTCGGGTCGAAGAAGACGTTGGGCTGGTTCGTGCCCCGGTCGATGGCGGGGCATCCGAGTTCGGTGAACCAGACGGGCTTCGATTGCGGGACCCATGCGGTGGGCGTGCCGCTTTCGACCCCGCCCGGGCGGTTGAAGTGGGGCTCCGACCACCAGGCGCGCAGATCCTTGTAGCGGAACACCCATGGTTTGCTGTGTGCGCCGTCGGCAATCGGCGTCCGGACCTGTGTGGCCCGGTCGGCCTCCGAGCCATAGAACCAGTCGAAACCTTCCCCGCCCGCGATGTTCGCCTGCAGGTAGCCACGGTCGTGGATCGCGGGCCAGCCCGCCTGCGCGTCAAGATGGTCGAACCCGTCCCGCCAGTCCGAGAGCGGCATGTAGTTGTCGATGGCGATGAAGTCGGTGTTGGCGTCGGCCCAGAGCGGGTCGAGATGGAAGAAGACGTCATTGCTGCCGTCGCCCGGCTGGTGGCCGAAATACTCCGACCAGTCCGCCGCGTAACTAATCTTCGTCGCGGGACCGAGGATGCTGCGCACGGCGACGGCGAGATCGCGGAATGCATGCACGGCCGGATAGGTGGACGCGCCCGAACGGATGGTGGTCAGCCCGCGCATCTCCGAGCCGATCAGGAATGCATCGACCCCTCCGGCCGCCGCGCAGAGGTGGGCGTAATGCAGGATCATCCGGCGCAGGCCCCAGTCACCGGCGGGACCGGTCCAGCTGACGCTCTCGCCGGAGACGGCGAAGTTCGCGGGCGTTGCCGCGCCGAAGAAGCCCGTAACCTGCGTGGCCGCCGTCGCGGTCTTGTCGACCGTGCCCGCGAAGCTCGCAGCCGGAGAACAGGTGATCCGCCCCCGCCATGGGAACACGGGCTGGCCCGTCTGGGCGGCGTTGTCGCTGTAGGGGTTCGGCAGGCTGTTGCCGGGCGAGACATCCATCAGGATGAAGGGATAGAAGGTGACGCGCAGCCCACGCGCCTTCATCTCCTGGATCGCCTGAACCACCGCGAAGTCGGAGGGCGTGCCGCCATAGACGGGCCGATCCTCGCTGTCGCGGCTGACCAGATGCGCAGCGGCGCGGCCCACGCCATTGACCGACCACACCCGCGGGGTCGTGGCCTTCGCCGCCACCTCGACGCCCGGCTTGATCTGGCAGTTGCCCGCGCGCAGGTCGGTGCCGAACCAGGCGACGACGAGGCTGACGCTCTCGACTGCCGGGGCCATAGCACGCAGCCGGTCGAGGGCGACGACCATGTCTGTCGTGTCCGGCAGCGCGTTAAGGTTCTCGGCCGTGGTAGTGCCGCCGCTCGAGGTGCCGAAGGG
Organism: Paracoccus zhouxuedongae; assembly: GCF_041927815.1. Taxonomy (NCBI): domain Bacteria; kingdom Pseudomonadati; phylum Pseudomonadota; class Alphaproteobacteria; order Rhodobacterales; family Paracoccaceae; genus Paracoccus; species Paracoccus zhouxuedongae. The sequence continues at coordinate 45,507 of NZ_JBHFHM010000012.1, read as the reverse complement.
GCCGGTGGACCCGCCCGTGGTCTTGCGGATTGCCTGCGTGGAATAGGTGAACTCGCCTGAGGCCGGGATCATCGTGACCGCGCGCGTCAGTCCCTCGGCCGTGTCTGGGTCGGCCAGCGGGCGGAAGACCTCGAAGGAAAGCTGCGGAATGCGGTTGCCGAAATCACCCAGCGGCAGATCCTCGAATACCACATAGGCCGTGCCGCGATAGGCCGGGGTGCTGGCCGCGCCCATCTTCGCGGCGATGAACGGGTCGGTGGCCTGCGCCTCGTCGCCGGGATACCAGCGCATTGTGATGCCGCTGAGATCGAGCGGCTTGCCGTCGGCCCAGATGCGGCCGATGCCGGTGATCGGGCCTTCGCACAAGGCGACCGCGAAGCTGGAGTAGTAGAGATACTCCGTCGTCCGGACCTTCCCGCCGCCACCGCCCTTGCCGCCGCCGCGCTGGGTGGTGGTCCGGGTCTCCTCCCGGAAATCGGTCGCCCAGATGATGTTGCCACCGATGCGCATGCGGCCGTAGAGGCGCGGGATCACGGCACCCTCGGTGGACGAGGTGATCCGCAGGCTTTCCAGCCGCGCGCCCTCGATGCGCTGGGTGGGGGCGAGCGAGGAGATGATCCAGCTGTCGATGACCGACCCTACTGTGGAGCCAATCAGCCCGCCGATGGCGGCACCGGAGAGGCCGAGGATCGCGCCGCCGAAGCCCATGCCGATGCTGGAGCCGACGACGCCGAGAACGAGGGTGGCCATGTGTGGGTCTCAACGTTGCGGGAACAGGAAGGCAAAGGCGATGCGCCGGCGCCAAGACGGGGTGAGCGGTTCCTCGATCACACCGAGACGCTCATAGGCGTGGAGGAAGCTGTCAGGTCCGGTGAGGATCCCGAGATGCTTGGCGATGGCGCGCGGCATCATCCGGAACAGGACCAGCGCACCGGGTGGGGGCTCGGTGGGTGGCACCTCGACCATCATCGCGCGCGCGCCCTCGGCCAGCACCTCGCGAGGTCCGGTCTCGCCCCAATCCCGGCTGTAGCGCGGGATCGGGAAGGGCTCGGGGCCGACCACCTCGCGCCAGATGCCGCGCGCCAGCCCGAGGCAGTCGCAGCCGACCCCGCACAAGCTCGCCTGGTCGTGGTAGGGTGTGCCGAGCCAGGAGCGGGCGGCGCTGATCACCCTGTCCGGATCGGCGGCGAACGCGCCGACCGCGCGCGGCGCGCGCTTGCCATGGCGCGGGATCGGTGGTCTCGTCATGAGGCTCCTTTCTCCCCTCGAGGCTCTTGCGATGACCTTTGCCGGGCTTTCCGCCTTTCCGATCACGCCGATGACGGCGGATGGCTGCGTGCAGGCCGATGCGCTTGGCCGTGTCCTGGAGCGCCTCCGTCGCCCCGAACTGGGCTCGGTCGGCCTCCTCGGCAGCACCGGCACCTTCGCCTATCTCACCCGCGCGGAGCGGTGCCGTGCGGTGGGCGTGGCGGTCGAGGTGCTGGGCGGCAGCGTGCCGCTGATGGTCGGGGTTGGCGCACTGCGCACCGACGAGGCCTGCGCGCTCGCTCAGGACGCGGCCGAGGCCGGGGCGGATGCGCTGCTTCTCCCTGCAGTCAGCTACACGCCACTGACCCAGGACGAGGCCTTTGAGCATTACAGCGCCGTCGCCGCCGCGACGGATCTGCCGCTGTGCATCTACAACAACCCTGGCACGACGCATTTCACGTTTCAGCTCGCGCTTTTGCGGCGGCTGGCTGCGCTGCCCCGGATCGCGGCGGTGAAGATGCCGCTGCCCGCCACCGGGACCGTGGCCGAGGAACTGGCCACGCTGCGCGGCGCGCTGCCCGCGGGGTTCGCCATCGGCTACAGCGGCGACTGGGACTGCGCCGACGCGCTGCTGGCAGGGGCGGATACCTGGTACAGCGTGATCGGCGGCCTTCTGCCCGACGTTGCGCTGCGGCTGACCGCGGCGGCGATGGCGGGCGACAGGGCCGAGACACAGCGGATCGATGCCAGCCTCGCTCCGCTCTGGGCGCTGTTTCGCGCCCATGGCTCCCTTCGCGTGGTCCATGCGATGGCGCAACAGATGGGCCTGAGCGATGGCCTGGCGCCTCGTCCGCTTCTGCCGCTCGATGCGGCGACCTGCGACCGGATCGCCGACGCGACCGAGGCCCTGGCAGGCTGAACGGCACTGTCACAGCACCGCCCCGTCATGGCCGCCATCGCGCGAGGCATAGCGCAGGATCGTGTCCTGGCCCGGGATATGCGGGAAGCCCCGGAAGTTCGCGACATTGCCGAACTTCGTGCTGCAGGTGGCCAGCCGCTTGTCGCAGCCCGCGCGGGCGAGGAAGCTGTCGCCCTCGGCGATGGCGCGCACCGGGGGTTCGAGTAGCGTCAGTATCGCGAGCCCGTCCACGAGATCGTGCGACAGCACTTCCGCCCGACGACCGGCATTGGCGCCGGAGGTCCACTCGACGGTGCCATTCCCAAACCAGCCCGCCGCGAAGGCGGACAGGCCCGAGGCCGTGAAGGCCCGGTCGCGCAGGATATCGGTGACCGCGCCCGTGCCCCGGAAAGCGGCCGCCTCAAGGTTCACCCCGCAGCGCGTATCGCCCAGCGCGGCGTCGCACCCCGCCTGAAACGTCCGCCCGACCGTCTGGCCCAGCACATGGGCAAGGCTGCGAACCTCTGCCACGAAGGCCACCCGCCCGCGTCGGACCTGGCCGATGGCGCCCCGGCGCAGCAGCGCGCGCTGGCCGGGATCGACCCAGTTCACGCGCCAGAGCTCGACCTCCGCGTTGTCCCAGCGGCCGTCGAGGATGTCGGTCTCGGTGATGCGGTCCGAGGACAGCACGCCCTCGGCATCCTGCGCATCGACGGACAGGTCCGAGCCCGCACGAACCTCTGAGGCTGTGAAGCCGCTCTCGGGCTCGAAGTCGGTGCCTTCGAAGCTGAGCGTCCGGTCGTGGTCGGTGAAGCCGAAGGCCACGCCGTCGGCGCGCGTGATCCGCCAGCACCAAACGAGGGTCGTGGTGCCCTCAATGAGATGCGCTTGCAGGGCGGGGGCGAGCTGCTTCATCTGCGGATCTCAAGGAGCGGGATGGAGGCGATGGACCCGAGGCGCTCGAGGTCGAGCGTCACGTCGAGCGTGTCGGTGTCGAAGCGGACGGGGGTGTCGAATTCGAAGCCCGCGGTGACGGGGACGCCTGCGGCGGGGGCCGAGCCGAAGGTGATGACGCCGGTAGTCGTGTCGACCGACCAGCCCGACAGCTGCTCGGTCCCGCCGAATGCCACGCGGACCGTGCCCGCGACGGGCTTGGTGATCGCGCGCGTCCAGGACTGTGGGCCGGAGGCATAGCGCTTTGCCAACTGGAAGGCAGTCCTCACCCCGTCGCCGGTGCCGAGCGGCTGGTCCAGCGGCGAGGGCGTGCCCGAGGGCAGGCAGGACTTGTGGTCGCCCCAGTCCTTGAAGCGGAAGCCATGCAGCCGGCCGTTTCGCGCCTCGAAGAAGGCGACGACCGCCGCCAGATCGTCGGCGCGACGGATGCCGTACGCCACATCGTAGCGGCGGCGCGAGTTGGCCCAGCTCGCGTTGCGCTCCTCGTCGCCGCTCGCCAGCTCCACCACCTGCGTGCGCCGCTCCGGCCCGCCGCGCGCGCCACGGCTGATCGCGTCCGGAAACCGGACCTCGTGAAATGCCATTGTCAGGATCCTCAGAGACCGCGGCGGCCCATGGACACCGCGCGGGCGATGTCGGCGTTCGGCGGGTGGAACGTCCACTGGACGTTCCACTCACCGGCCTCACCCTGCGTCCGCGACTGCCGGAAGCGCTCGGCGACGCACGCCTCGGAGCAGGCGTGCCTCGAGTACTGATCGAACATGGACTACATTCCCCTGCGTCCGAGACTGACCGCGCGTGCGATATCCGCCGCAACCTGTGTTCTGGATTGCCGGAAGCTCTCGGCATCGCGGGTCATGATGGTGACATTGACGGAGGGTGCGCCACCGCGCCCGCCATATCCGACGGCCTCGCGGCGGGAGAGCACGCGCTCGCCGCGCTGCAGGATCGCAGGCACCTCGTCCGGCTTCAGGCCCACCCAGCCGCCGGAATGCATCCGCGGGGCACCCGCGAAGGCCAGCGCCGGGACCATGCGGCCGAGGCCGGGTGCGCCGACCATGCCGCCCGCATGCAGGACCGAAGCAAACATGCCGCCCGCGCCGCCGAGCACGCCCGACAGCAGCCCCGCCAGAGGGCCGAGGATGAAGCGCCGCGCGGCGAGCCGGGCCAGATCGGCAATCATCGAGGTGACCAGATCGCGGAAGTCGAGCTTGCCCTTGCGGACGAAGTCGGCGACGGCGTTCTCCGCCGCCCCAAACGCGCCCACCAGCGCCTGGCCGATATCCGCGCCGATCTCGCGGGCCCTTGCGGCATAGTCCGCGAGCGCGGCGGTGACCGCCTGCCAGCCGGTGACGGCTTCCTCGGCGCCGGTGGCGGTCTGGGTTCCGGCCTCGCGCCCGGCAGCGCCTGCACGACCGGCCGAGGTTTCCGCCTCGTCCAGCGCCTCGGCCACGCGCCGGGCCCCGGCGGCGGCGGCGTCCAGCGCGCCTTCGGTCTCTTCGCCCGAGCCGCGCACCGCCTCGACCAGCGCGGTGACCGCCTCGCGGACCCCGTCGAAGGCCCCGGCACGTGTGTCCGCCGCCCTCTGGCGGAATCGCTCGGCCATGGTGCCCGCGTTGCTCGCGGCATGGTCGAGCATGGAGGCCCAGGACTGCGCGCCGAACCAGTCGATCTGGAAATCCGCCCCGATCCGGTCCGCCACGGCGTTGAAGGTGGGCCCGATCATCCCGAGGAAATCGGCCCATTTGCCCGCGAGGAAGGCCATGAGCCGAGACCAGATGCTCTCGATGTCGGCACGCAGCGCCCGGAAATCGTCGACCAGCGAGCCCATCGTGGTCTTGATGCCGTCCCAGACCGCCCGGGCCACGTTGCCCATAAGCTCCAGCGCGTTGCCGAAACCCCCGGCACCCGTGACGAGGCGGGAGAATTGATAGACCAGCTCACCTGCGCCGACGATCAGTGCGCCGATCCCGGTGCGGATCAGCGCGCCGCGCAGGACCACCAGGGCCGTGGCCAGCCCACGCACCGAGAGTGCGGCCGCCGCGAGCCCGGCAACCCAGCGCCCCGCCATGAGGGCGGCGAAAGTGCCCGCGATGCTCACCAGCCGCCCGAGGTTGTCGAACAGCGTCCGGATCGCGATGCCGAGCGGGCCCGTCGTGCGCGCGACCGCCGCCATGGCGTTGGCGACGGCCTCCAGCGCAGGCGCGGCGGCGACCGCCAGCTGGTTCGACAGACCGCGCCAGATCAGGCCGAGGCGCGAGATCGCGTCGTTGGTGCGTTCGATCTGGCGAGCGTCCTGATCGCTGACCACCACGCCGAAGTCGCGCACATCCTGCGTGGCCTGCCGCAGCGTGGCGGTGTCGATCCGCGTGAAGACCAGCGCCGCCCGATCGCCGAAGAGCTGCGAGGCGACGGCCGCGCGCTCGGCCTCGGGCACGAACTCCGCCAGCCGATCCTGGATCAGCGCAATGCGCTGGTCGAGCGGAAGGGCCTGCAGCTCCCCGGCCGAGAGGCGCAGGCGGCGCAGGGCTTCCGTCGCAGGCCCAGCCCCGGCGGCGGCCTGTGACAGCCGCCGCGTCAGCTGCGCGGTCGCCTGCTCGATCTGGCCCATGGACACGCCCGCCAGATCGCCCGCGCGCTCGAGCACCTGGATGCTCTCAACCGTCGTGTCGAGCGAGGCTGCGAGCTTGGCCTGCGCATCGACGGTGGACAGACCCGAGCGGATCATCGCCGTGGCCGCCGCCGAAAGCGCCCCGGCCGCCGCCGCCGCCGCGATCCGTGCCCTACGCGCGAAGGCGGCGAGGCGGGTGTTGGCCAGCTCCATCTCGCGCGACAGCCGTCCGAAACCTCGGGCCCCGGCCTCGCCGATACCCTCCAGTTCGGCACGCACCTGCCGGCCGCCCACCGCCGCGAGGCGGATGGATACGCGTTTTTCGGTCATCCCGCCATCCTCTTTGCATGCGCCATTGACATATGCGCCATTGGCGCACATATGGGGTCATGAGCCTTGTCACTGTTGTCGAGACACCGGAGTTCCAGCGCCGTGCGCGCAGCCTGATGTCGGAGGACGAACGGCTGGCCCTGATCGATTTCGTCGCGCGCAATCCGACGGCAGGGGTGTCCATCGGGGGCGGGGTGCGCAAGTTCCGCTTCGCGCGTGACGGTGGCGGCAAGAGCGGCGGGTATCGGGTGATCCACTTCTTCAGCCCGGAGGCTGGTGTGCCGATCTTCCTCATCACGGTCTTCGCGAAGAACGAGAAGGCCAATCTGACCCCGCGCGAAACGGACATGGTCAGGCAATTGGGCGAGGCCCTTGCGGCAAGTTACGGGAGGACGCCATGAGCGACGCATTCAAGAGCATCGAAACGGGTCTGCAGGAGGCTCTGGCGCATGCGCGGGGCGAGAGGGTCGGCACCGTCCACGAGATCGAGCTGCCGGACCCTGATGTGCAGGCGATCCGGGCGCGCACGGGTCTGTCGCAGTCGGAATTCGCGCGCAGCATCGGCGTGAAGAAGGGCACGCTCCTGAACTGGGAGCAGCGCCGTCGCAGCCCCGAAGGACCGGCGCGGGTTCTGCTGGCGTTGATCGACAAGGATCCGCAGATCGTCCAGCGCACGCTCGTGCGCTGAGACAGCTACAGGCGCGCGGCTGCCAACTGCTCGTTGATCCGGCGCACCATCACCGCCTCGATGGGCGGCAGGAGTTCGGCCATGGCCAAGGGCGGCACGCCCAGCGCCCGGCCGAGGCTGAGCGCCGCGCCCATGTCCCAGCCGATTACCGCGCCGGGGAGGATGCGCAGCTGGCCGCCGAGGCGTTGTGCCAGGTCCCAGATTTGCGCGCCCTCCCAGGTCAGCGCGCGGTTCAAGCGCGCGGGGCAGTCGGGGCACGGCCCCGCGCACGCCGCGCAGTAGCTTTCGCCCCCACCGTAGGACCATTCGGCGAGGGCGCAGAGGCGTTTTTTTCCTGTTCCAGCAGCAGGCCCTTGGCAACATAGGCCGCCTGGAAAGCCTCGAAGGCGGGCCAGATTTCCAGCAGGGCGTCGATGCCCTCGGGCGTCACCCCGACCGGGTTCCCGTCCGCATCGCCGACGCCCTCCCAGTCCAGCACCGCGCGCCGGGCGACTGCCTTGGCCATGGCCAGCGCCAGTTCCTCGGTTGTCGCCTCGGGCGGCAGCGCCTCGACCACTGGATCGGCGCGGGCCGAGACCATCAGCGCGGTGGTGAGCGGGCGCAGCTTCAGCCGGACGCCGGGCAGAAGGTCGAGCCAGCGCGGCGCATTCGTCAGATCCAGAGTCAGCATCAGTAGGTCCCTCGCTCATTCACCAGCGTCACCGTGCACATCCGCCCCAGCGCCGGATCGACCGCTGCCTGCCAGTCGAAGGTCGCCTGGATGCCCTGCGGCCCCGGCACCTCGATGCGCGGGCGCGGCAGGTAGACGGAGTGGATGGCGAAGGTCAGGCTTTCACCGGAGGGCAGCTCCCAGCCGAGTTCGATCTCGCACGGATCCCCGGCGATGGCCTGGTTCGCCAACACCTGGTCGGCAAAGCGCACCTCCATCCGCCCCGTGAGCGCGGCCATGCCGGGGTCGGCCCCGTCGATCCGGCCATCGGCTCGGATGGTCTCGATCCGGTCGAGATTGTTGGCATAGGTCACCTCGGCGGTGACGAGGTTGCCCAGCGCCGTGCCGTTGCGCGTCACCGTGCCGTTGAAATGGCCGAAGCGCAGGAGGTCGAGTGCTGCCGGTGTGCCCGCGCCGGTGGTCGCGGTCAGGGCCTCGCCTTGTGCCACCAGTCGGGCGGTCGCCGTCAGCAACCCCGCCCGCTGCATCTGGAACGACAATTGGTCGACGACGCAGCCCGCGTACATCGCGAAGCGCGGCACCTCGGGCATGGCGACCTCGATGGCCATCGAGGGCAGCACCCAGCCGCCCGAGCGGAACTCGTGCGTGAAGGGGCCAGGCCCGGTGCCGGTGGTGGTGGGCGCGCCGAACGTCCCCTTCAGCCAGAAGCCGAAGCCATTGGCATCGATCGGCACGACCACATCGCCGTCCGCCGTCAACGCATCCTTGATCGGCGCCAGCGGATCGCGGCCGCAGCCGAGAAGCTCGGAGTTCAGGAGCGGCTGCTCGGCCCCCAGCGTGGTGCTGGCAAACGGCATCCGCGTGTAGCCGCTGGCGGGCGGCGTGCCATAGGTCGTCTCGAACGCCAGCGCCATCTGCGCCCGCGCCCCATGGGCTCGTGCCATCGTCTCGTCTCCTGTGATGTTGGGGGTCAGGCCAAGGGGTCGGCCGTGCTGTAGTGCAGGATCACCGGGATTACGGCCGCCTTCAGGCTCGCCGCGCCCTCGACCGGCAGATCGACCGGGCGCGGGGCTTCCGCCTCGACCCAGTCGCAACGCCCGCCCAGTGTGCGGTCGGCAGAGATGGCCGCACCGATGCTGGCGCAGAGCACAGCGAAGGTCGTGTCCCGATCAGCGCTCTGAACCACCGCCTCGATCTCGGCGCGGTGCTGGTAGTGGTAGCGCAGCGGTGACAGCGTCACGCCCGGCTCTCCCGGCTCGCCATCGCGCAGGATCATCAGACCGGCCGCGGGCACGCGCTCGGGCAGCACATCGCCGCGCAGCACCGGCACATGCGGCACCGTACGCAACAAGTCCGCCAGGGCAATGAGGATGGTCTCGCGGGGTGTCATCCGATCTTTCCTTCCACCCAGTTCGCGACAATGGCTCCGGGGATGGCCTCCTGCGCCCGGGCGGCATCGCGGGCGAGGTCAAGCCGCTTGCGCAGCTGCACCTGCGGCACGAGCAGGAAGATCGGGACCGTGGTCACGCCGCGGCCCGTCCTCGATCTGCTTGCCACGGCCCGCCCGCGCGTGTTCAGCCGCCCTTCGGCCACCAGCAGACTCGGGCCGGTGCGGCGATATACGAAGCGCAGGCGCAGGCCCGAGCGGCGCTCCCATTCACCGGGGGTGATCCGCCGACCGCGCGAGGATTTGCCCGCCGCTTCGGTCGGTATCGCCAGCCAGAACCCGTTGCGCGAGCGGATCAGCGGGCCGGTATCATGGGCACCGATGATGACCGGGGCCTTGGACCAGACCACCGCTGCCGCGCTGAGGCTGGGTCGGCCCTTCGGGAACTGCTCGGAGCGGATGGTGTTGGCCAGGCGCTGGCCCAGCCCCGCGCCGGTGATCTGCGCGCGCCAGGAGGATTTCACGCTGTTGCCAGCCTCGCTGACAGCCTGGCTGACGGCCCTCTCGCCGACCTTGACCTCGGCGGCCATCATGGCGACGAGGTCAGGGGTGATGTCGAGTTTCAGCTTCATGCGGGCCTCAGATCCACGGTCCAGATGAGCCGTTCCCTGTCCCGCACCGGCTCGCCCTGAATGAGGAAGGCCTCGCCCTCGATCTCGACCCGGTCGCCCGGGCGCGGGGCTGGCACCTCGGCCACGCGAAGGTCGATGCGCGTGGTCTCGGACCAGAGCCGCGCGTCGCCGAAACCCGTGATCTCGTCCGCGCGGCGCGTCACCACGCGGATGAGCAGGGGTGCGCCACCGTCCGCGACGTAGGTTGCATCTCGGGCGATGTTGGGATCGCGGAACAGGCCGTCGATGGCAGCGGCGAAGACCGACATGCGCGCGCCCGTCAGTTCGAGCTGTGCAGGCGGATCGCGAGGCGCGGGCGCTTGTTGACCGGCAGGATCGAGGCCTCGGTCATCAGATCGATCCAGCGGCCCTTGGCGTCCATCATCTGGCGGGCATAGAGCGGCAGGCCGATGGTATTGGCGGTTTCGAGCAGGTTCGCAGGCCCGCCATAGGTGGTGAAGGTGTCGAAGGTGCCGAGTGGGAAGGCGATGCCCTCGCCAGTGGGGATCAGCCGTTCCGATGTCCCGTTCGAGAGGGTGACCGAGCCGTTGTACTCCTCGAAGAGGATGCCCGCGAAGGGAAACGCCCGGCGCATGTCCTCGCGCAGGGGCTGGCCGCCGGTGGCTGAGAAGAACTTGTAGGCGTCCTCGGTCTTGGGGTGGCTGATCAGCTTGTCGAAGAATTCCGAGCTGACCAGCGCATGCGCCGTGGTCATGGTCTCGCCCAGCAGATTGTCCTCGATGGCGCGCAGGGTGGTGCGGACCTTGCCCTGAATGTTGGTGCCTGCCGTGCCGAAGACGAAGTCGACCGAGATCTGCGCGAGCCCGAATTCGGTGAAGTAGTTGTAGAGGGTCGTGCCCGCACCATCCTTCACGATGCCGCGCAGCGCGTTCATCTCCATGTATTCCCGGGTCTGGGCATGCTTGCGGCGCATCAGCGTCAGCTTGCGGTTCATCACCTCGACCAGCGGATCGGCCGCGTCCGAGACGCCCAGCGCGGGCATGCCCTGGATGTCGGCGGGCAGGATCACGTCGTCATGCGGGATCCACGGGAGCGCGAAGCTGCGCATGGAGCGCGCCTCGCGGTTGCCGACGGTGGCGGGGGCGCCGAGCGGGACGGAGGGCAGGAGGCTCAGCACCCCCTCGCGCTGTTCGATGACGATGGAGCGCTGGGTGACGCCCGCGAAGCGGAACAGGCCGATCTGGCCGAGGCGGGTGTAGAGGTTCGGCAGGATGTTGATGGCCTGCGTCATCTCGGCGAGCGAGTAGCCGCCCGCGTCGAACGGGTTGCGGGTGATGGTCATGGGGAACTCCGGGGAAAGAGGGGCAGGGGGGAGATGCGCGCCGCCGGATCAGGCGGTGTCGCGGGGCACGATGCCCAGCGCGGCCAGCTGGCCATGCTTGGTGGCCGTCTTGGGCGCGTCATCGACGGTGGCATCGAAGACCAGCGCGGCCTTCGAGACGATGGCGGGGCCGCGCGCGACCACCACGCCGATGGCGTCTGTGGCGCTGGCATCGACGGCGTAGAGCAGCACGGCGGCCGCGGTCTGCGCGCCGTCGGAGCCGCCCGATGTGGCGAGCTTGTACTTGCCGCTCGCGGTGATGCGGCCGAGCACGGCACCGACGGGATAGTTGGTCCCCTCGAGCAGCGTGACGGTCTCGCGGGTGTAGTTCGGGTTGACCTCGTACTTGAGGACATCGCCCGTCGTGGCGGGCTGGTGAAGGACGGTCATGGCGGGGTTCCTTTCTCGGGGATGCAGGGGACCGGACCTCGCCGCGGCGAAGCGGCGGGGGTGAGGGACGGGCGGTTTCAGGGTGTGGCGATGGGGGCTGTCGGGTTTCAGGCCCGGTGGCCCGATGCCGCGGCGCGTTTCGCGGCGGCGACGATGGGGCTTTCCTTCGCCAGCGGCAGGACCGGCGAGCGCGGGGCGGCAACGATGTCGCGGGCATCTGCGGCCGCACTGGCGCGCTCGAGCACCAGGCGGCGCAGGGCCTCGGGGGTGGTGCCCTCGCGGAGCGCCTTTGCCGCGTCGATGGCGATGCCGAGGCGGCCCGCCTGCGCCGCGATCTCGGCGATCTCCGCCGCCGCCTCGCGCAGCTGCGCCGAGAGCTCGGCCAGATTGCCCGCCTGCGGGGCGGTCGGCGCGGGGGCAGCTGCCGTGGCGGCAGGCGGTTGCGATGGTTCCGGAGGCGCGGCAGGCAGATCATCGGGGGTATCGGTTTCACCGTCATCGATGTCCGTCACGTCTGCTCCCACGTCCTGCGGGCTGTCCTCGTTGTCGTTCTCGGTGGCCATCATTGCCTCCTGTCTGGGGTGGGTTGTGGATCGGGTTGGGATGCAGGCGCGGAAGCGGCCTGGCGTGAGGCCAGGTCCGCGCGCCAGCATCTGCCGGAAGGCGGCAAAGCCGCGGGCCAGATCACTGACCTCATCGGCGAGGCCTGCGGCGACGGCATCCGCCCCGCGGAAGGTGGCCGCCTCAGTCGCCAGCGCAGCGTCTTGGCTCAGCCGCCCGGCGCGGCCTGCGGCGACGGTTTCCGCGAAGAGAAACCGCAGCACGTCGATCTCGCGCTGAATGTCGTCGCGCACGCCCCCGGGCAGGGGCTGGTAAGGATTGCCATCGACCTTGTGGCGGCCGGAGTGGATCAGCGTCACGCGCACCCCGTCCTGATCGAGCTGGCCGCTGAGGTCGGCATGGAGCACAACGACACCGATGCTGCCCAGCGCGCCGGTGCGTGGCACGAGGATGCGGTCGGCCTGAGATGCCAGCGCATACCCGGCCGAGAAGGCGTGTTCGGCGACAAAGGCCCAGACCGGCTTGGCTCCTCGGATGGCACGAATGCGATCTGCGAGGTCGAAGACCCCGGCCACCTCGCCGCCGAAACTGTCGATTTCCAATGCGAGGCCGCGCACCGCCGGGTCGCTGGCCGCCGCCTCGATCTGCGCCGCGATCCCCTCGTAGCTGGTCTGGCCCGAGGACTGTCCGATCCAGCCACCCCGGTGGATCAGCACGCCCGCGATCTCGATCACCGCGATGCCGTCGACGATCGGGTAGGGCGCATCGCCATGCTGGCGCAGGTTCTCGGTCAGGCCACCGCCGAGAATGCTGGCGCGCGCCGGCGGGGTGGTATTGGGCGCATCGGGCAGTTCATGGTCTGCCAGCTCGACCTTGCGCCCGAGGACGCGCGGTCCAAGCCCTGACAGGAACGCCATGGCCTTGGAGGGTTCCACCAGCAGTGGCGTGTTGAAGGCGCGCGCGGCAATCCGGGCGTGGAGCATCAGGGCTGGTCCTCGTCTGTGCGGGGGCGGTCCTCCGCGTCATCGGTTGTGTCGGTGTCGTCATCGCCGTGCGGCACCGCCTGCACGCCCTGCGCGGGCGAGCCGGGGCGGCGGAAGTCGAGGCCCAGCAAGCGCTCGCGGGCCCGTTCCACCGCGATCTCGCGGTCGACCTGTTCGGCGTCGTAGCCCCGCTCGGCGATGGCCTGCGTGCGGGACTTCAGCCCGGCCTCGATCTGGGCGATTTCGGCATTGGCGTCCTTCAGCGGATCGACCCAGTCCCACTTGGTGGGCAGCCAGTCGGCAGTGAGCAGCCGCGCGCGGTTCGCCTCGTAGCCGGGCAGGGTGAGGGTGCCCGACAGCACGGCTACATCCATCCAGCGCGCATAGACCGGGCGGCAAAGCTGCCAGACCATCACCGAATGCTGCCAGGCCGAGACGCGGCGGCGGAACTCGATGAGCGCCAGACGCGAGTTCGAGAAGTTGCCCTTCACCATGTCATTGGCAAGGTAGGGATAGGGGATCCCCAGCGCGGCCGAGATCTGCAGGAGTGTGCGGTACTGGAACGGCTCGTAGGTCGCGCCGCTGTCGGCGGGCTGGCCCACGGTGACATCCTCGCCGGGGTTCAGGCGGACGATCTGCCCCGGGCTGAGCTCCACACTTGCAGGGGCGTCCTCGTCCTCGGCCGGGGCGAGCGGGTTCTCAGGCGCGGGCGAGGTCACGAACATCGCGTACATCGCCGCGACCTTCTTCCGGTCGAGCTCGGCATCATCGTACTGATCGAGCAGGAAGAGCTTCACGATGGCCGGGGCCAGTTTCGACACGCCGCGCAGCTGGCCGCCCTCGACCGGGTCGATGACGTGGATCACCTCGGCGGCGGGCACGCGGACGATCTCGCCCGCCAGCCCCGGATCGGTGCTGTCGCCGGGATGCCGGCGCAGGAAGTGATAGGCGACCCGGCGCCCGATCCGGTCGAACTCGATCCCCTGGCGGATCGCGTTGCCATTGGCGGCCGTGCCGGTCTGCTCCAGCGGCAGCATCTCCGCAGGCAGCATCTGCAGCTGCAGCGGCACAGTGAGCCCATCGCCCGCTCGGCGCATTCGGATCCGGAAGAAGACCTCGCCCGCCATGAACACCTCGCGGGCTGCGCGGCGCTGCAGCCCGTAGAAATCCGTCAGCCCCTCGGCGTCGGCCTCGTCGGTCCATGCGAGCCAGAGGCGCTGCAGGTCCTCCTTCTGCGCGGCATCGCCGATCTTCGAGATCGGCTTGATCCCGTCGCCGACGGTATTAGCGGCCCAGCTCTCGACCGCGTTCACCGCATAGCCGTTGTTGCGCACAAGCCAGCGCGCGCGAGCAGTGATGTCGGGGCCAGCGGCCGCAATCAGCGCGTTGACATGCGCGCGGGTCGCGCGAAACCCGCGCAGGCGGCGATGGTGCTGGCCGGCGTCGAACCCGCCGATGAAGGCCCCGAGGCGCTGCCGCCAGTTCATCACAGATCCTTCACGGCATGGGGGCGCAGCACTCTGCGACTGATCCGTTCCAGCGCCGCGATACGGCGCTCGATGTCGGCAATGGCGGCGGCCAGTTCCGCGTCCGAGCCATAGTTGATGCTCTTGCCGTCATAGCTGACCGAGCGCGTGCCACTGTAGCGCGCGGCCAGCAGCGCGCTGTGGCGGACCTTGAGATCATCGAGGGTCATCGGGGTTCCGGTCATTCCATGTAACGGGGCGTGCTGATCTTCCAGCCGCGCCGCCGGGGGCCGGTGATGCGCCCGGCCTCGGGCACGGTCGGTTTCTCGGGCGCCGCGTGCTGCGCGACGGCGGTTTCCACACCGGCCTGCTTCTCCAGCTGCCGCCACATCCGCTCGTCGAAGCGGTCGGCGCCAAGGATCCATGCCGCAGCCCGGGCATAGATGCGGGCGTCGAGCGCCTCGTTGCGCTCGCGCAGCTTTTGCCATTCCTGCCGGGCATAGCCGCGCCGGTCCCGGATGGTGACCAGCTGCTCGGCGACGAGTTGCTTGAGCCATTCGCTGTCGGCCCAGTCCGGCAGGTGGATCGTGCCAGCCGGATCGGGAGTGCCCCGCGCGCGATCTTCATCTGACGGCCGCTCGATGCGCAGATAGCGATAGGTTTCGGCCTTGAAGGTGGCCGTGGCCACGGTCCAGAGCCGCGCCCCGCGTTTCAGCTTGCGGCCATTCACGGTCGCATCGACGAAGGTCGGCCCCGACACGGGCGTGGCTCGGTTGAACCCCTCGAGCCCTTTCACGGGCGCGACCTGCGCGATGCCCTGCTTGCGGGACCAGGCATAGACGGCGGCGGACTCGTAGCCGGTGTCGATGGCGAGCTTGGCCAGCGTCATGAACGCGCCGTTCTCGTGCTGCCATGTCTGGCTCAGCAGGGTGGTTAGCTTCTCCCAGCAGGCCGGGTCATCGGGTCCGCCCGGAATGACGATGTGATCGACGAGCCAGCTTTCCAGACCACGCCCCCAGGCCCAGACATCGACCTCGATCCGGTCCTTCTGCACATCCGCCCCTGCGGTCAGGAACAGCCCGCCCATGGGGATCTGCGCTTGGAAAGCAAAACGCCGATCCGCCAGCCGCTGCCATTCCGGCGCCTCGCCGCTCTCGATCCAGGTCTCGCCCAGAAGCGTGTTGCGCGCGGCGCGCAGCATCTCGTCCGAGCCCTGTGCCGCGAGCCAGTCCCGCGCGATCTGCTCCCAGCTTTTCCAGCCGATCGGGGAATAGAGGGCCGAGAGGTGGAAGCCGATCGACTTCGGGTCCGTCGCGACGGAGGTGGCCCGCCATTCGCCCCGCGCCAGCATCTCCGTCTTGTGATGCTCGGCGATGGGGCGTTCGCAGCCCGCGCAAGTGTAGGCCGCCGTTTCCGGTCGCCCCTTCGCCCAGCGCAGCCGATCGAACTGCAGCCATTGCCGATGCCCGCAATGCGGGCAGGGGACAAAATACCGTCGCTGGTCGGAGGCCTCGAACTCGCGCTCGATGCGCGACAGCCCCCGGATGGTCGGGGTCGAGACCATGAACACCTTGCGCCGGTGGGCGAAGGTGGTTGTCCGCGCTTCGGCCAGTGTGACCGGATCGCCCTCCTCGTCGGCGGAAGCCGGATAGGCGTCGACCTCGTCGAGGAACACATAGCGCGCGGGCATCGACCGCAGGCCGGTCGCGCTGTTGGCCCCGGTCAGCACCAGAATGCCGCCGGGAAATTCCTTGGACAGCATCGAATTGCCGGCATCGCGCGAGCGGGCGGGGCTGACGCGTTCCTTGAGCGCCGGGCTGTCCTCGATCAGCGGATCGATCCGGCCGCGCGAAGTCCGCTTGGCCATCTCGACCGTGGGCAGCACCGCCAGCATCGGTCCCGGCGCATGGTGGATCACGAAGCCGATCCAGTTGTTGCCGGCTTCCGTGGCGCCGACCTGCGCGGCCTTCATGAAGCTGATGCGCTGTGCCGGGTGGCTTGGGGACAGCGCATCCATGATGCCGCGCAGATAGGGCGTGCGCGCGGTGCGGTACCGTCCCGGCTCGGCCGAGGCGCGCGAGCTGAGCCAGCGGTGCGCATCCGCCCATTCCGACACGGTCAGGTCGGCGTCCGGCCGCATGCCCCGCCGCCAGGCGCGCAGGATGTCCTCGGCCCCGTCGAAGCCGAGGTCGAGCCCCTCGGTCAGGTTGTTGTCTTGTTCTCCTTCATGCAAGCGAGACCCGGAGGTCTGCGAGGGCGTCGAGCTGCTCTCGGACATGGGTTTCCAGCACCCTCTGCAGGATCGCAGTCTCGATCGTCACGGGCACCCCCGAGGCCTTCTCCATCTCTGCGGACAATTGCGCGGCCATCAGCGCGGCCACGCGGGTGGGCCAGGTGACCCATGTATCGCGCTCCTGGCGCGCGAGGCGAAACGCCAGCGTCTCGGCGCGCGCGCGGTCGACCAGAACGCCCTTCTTCTTCTGAATGGCGATCTGCTTGTCCTGCGCCATGTAGACGGTCAGGGCGGTGCGGGCCTTGATGTAGGACGAGGTGTCGCCCGGCCCGCTGATCATCCCCTCGCCACCGCGCGACCGCATCTGCTGGTCAGGATCCGTAATTGCGCCGCGCCGCGCATCAGACGCCGCCGCGTTGATCGAGCCGTCGGCGAAGAGCACCAGCCGCCCGTTCTTGCGCGCCTTCTGCACCGCCCCGCGCGAGAGGCCGGAATGTGCGGCATAAGCGCGTTCGGACATGCCTTCCATGGCGCTGTGATGATCCTCAAGATATTGGAATTAAACAGAAATAGTCCGCTTATCCAGTTGATTACACTTCCGGATAGAGCGATTCATGGTGTCAGGAAACGGGTGCATCGCGCCCCGCCAGACAAGGAACGAAGCCATGCCCAGGCGCAAACCGAACCCTGAAGCCGCCCGCGACGCCCAGCTGCTCGAGATCGCCCGGCGCCAGTTCCACCTCGAGACGCTCGAGACCCGCAACCGGGACCGGCTGGATTTCCACGACGTCGCCGTCTGGGCCATCCGCGCCGCGCTCGAGGAAGCCTTCGAGGCCGGACGCCGCGCAGGCCCTGCCGACACCCAACCGTGAAAGGACACCCACATGACTGCCATCACCACCATCCGCATCGATCACGCCGCCCTGCCGGACCCGCTGAACCTGAAGGACCGCGACGCCGCCGCCCGCATGATCGAGGCCGCGCTGCGCGAGGAGGGGATCACGGCCGAGGCCTCGGACGTCATCTCGCACATCAAGATCGAGCTGCCGACCACCCAGCTCGCCGCTGCCAGCACCATGCTGGCGAGCCTCCAGCTGATCTGAGGGAGGGCAGGATGAGCACTCGCGCGCAGATCGCCATCCAGATCGGGGCCGAACAATGGGCCCATGTGTACTGCCATTACGACGGCTATCCAGAGCACATGCTGCCCGCGCTGGCCCCGTGGACGCCAGAGGACATTCTCGGGGCCCGCGAGATCCGGCAGGTCCGTGCCGATGCGCTCGACTGCTTCGATCCACCCCGCGAGCCACCGATCCTGCCGCGTCCGACCCGCGAGCTCTGCAACCTCTACGTCTGGCAGGACGGCGCGTGGGTCGAACTGGATCCCGAGGCCGCGAAGCCTGAGGAGCTCCCATCATGACGCAATCCTTCAATTGCCTGACCGAGGGCGAGACCCTCGACGACCTGATCCGCCGCGAATGCGCCGTCGGCTTCGATCTGCGCTTCTGCCGCAGCGTCGCCGTGTCCGAGCACGACCGGGACACGATCACCTGCGACCCGCCCGAGGCGGAGTTCGCGACGCTCTATGCCCTGACCGATCTGGGTGAGGCCATCGCGATCCATGACGCCGACCTGACCAGCGCCGGAGCGGATGAGGTCGCCGCCGTCGCCCGCGCGCTGTTCGTGGCCTTGGTCAACGCTCGCCGCGATCCGCCCGATGCCGCCCAGCGCCACGAGGCGGAACAGGCGGTGCTGACCGAGCCGGATCGCATCGCATGATCTGCCGCGCGATCAGATAGCAATCCTATTGCTCTGATTTGCCTACGATAATCGCAGCGTCAGAGCGATGGTTGTCTCACGGAAACGATGCAACTCACCACGGAGCCACCAGGATGACCCGCCTCAACCCGATCACCACCCCGCGCCATGAACTCCGCGCCGAGAAGGCGCGCCGCAACCGCGAAGCCGCCTTGGCCGCCTTCATCGGCAAGAAGGCCGAGATCGACGAGATGCTCGCCCGCCTGCAGGCGCTCAGCGACGACCACTTCGACTGCCACCCCGACGAGGTCGGCTGGGCCATGGTCGGAACGATGGAACACTACGCCAGCCTCCTGAAGCGCATCACGGACAGCGCCTTCGGCGAGGGCGAACACGCCCGCTGATCTCCGGCACCGCCGGAACTCCTGCCGCGCGCCTGCGCGGCCTGGGGTCGTGGAAGGCCGGCGATGATCGCGGCCGTGACCCGGAGACGCTCTGATGCCCAAACTCACCGACACGCAGTCCATCATCCTCAGCCGCGCCGCGACCCGCCCCGGCAATCTGGCCATGCCGCTGCCCGAAGGCCTGCATGGCGCTGCCGCGCAGAAGGCCGTCATCGCGATGATCACGCGCGGTTGGCTGGAGGAGGTCGATGCCGACCTCCGCCGTGGCGAGCCGCTCTGGCGCGAGACCGGCGATGGCCACGGCACCACGCTGATCGCCACCGAGGCCGGGCTGGAAGCCATCGGGATCGAGCCGGTCGCGGCCAGTGCCGTCGCCAGCGCGCGGAAGGCGACGCCGCAGAAGGACGCCGAACCTGCACCGACGAGAGGGGAAACCGACGCGCCAAAGCCCGTCACCATCCGCGCCGGCACCAAGCAGGCGCAGATCATCGCGCTGCTGCAGCGGCCCGAGGGCGCGTCCATCGCGGAGATCGTCGAAGCGACGTCGTGGCAGTCTCACACCGCTAGAGGGGCCATTTCCGGCGCGCTGAAGAAGAAGCTGGGCCTGCCTGTCACGGCCGAGAAGGTCGAGGGCAGGGGGACCGTCTACAAGTTGAGCGCCTGAGCCTTCACTGATCGCGGAGGCACGCCGCCGTCCTGTTGCCGGGACGGCGGTTTTCCCTTGCCGCAGAGCAGGTCTTGCGCGGCGGCCTGCGGGCTCAGCTTTTCTTCTTCTCGCCGAGCGAGACCGGCTTCGTCGCGCCGGAATTTGCCGTCGCCAGAACCTTCGGCTTCTCCTGCTTCGGCTTTTTCGCTTCCTTGTTTCCGCGGCTGTTGTTGCCTTTTCCCATGACGTCCTCGCAGGCTGATTTTCCGGTCCGGCGACATGCCGGACGGACCGATCCTCAGGAAAATCATGGTTGCCTGATCAGCGTCAGGGCGATGACCTTGATGAGTCGCGCGGGCTGTCTGCTTGAGAACCACCGCGCTGAGGAAATCTATGTATCCACGCGCTTTCTCGCAAGGCTCGCGGATGGTGATCGCTCGGGCTTCATCGCAAGGACGCCACGCGGATCGCCTCGAACAGCCTGCGCAGGGCGTAGCCACGAACCAGGGAGATCGCGGTGAAGATCCCGCCCAGCGCCAGGTTTTCACCAAGGCTCGGGTGCAGGCCAAACCAGGGGAACACCATGATCTGCGTGGCGACGGCCAGCGCGTAGCCCAGCGCGACAAGCGCGTAGCCCAGCGCGACATTGGTGACGGCCTCGATCAGCGACATGCGGCGCGATTGCGTCATGCCCGCTTCCTCGACCGGCGCGCAGGCTTCTGGGCTTCCTCCTCCATGACGATACGATTGGCTGCTCGCCCCGTCGCCATCTCCCACCGCCGGACAGCGACGTCGCAATAGACCGGGTCAAGTTCCACCGCGCAGCAACGCCGCCCGGTGCGTTCGGCCGCGATCAGCTGTGTGCCGGAGCCGCAGAAGGGTTCGAATACCATGTCGCCGGGATCGGTGAAGGCCTCCAGCACCGCCTCGACCAGCGCCACGGGGAACACGGCTGGGTGAGATCCGGCGGCACCCAGCCCGCCCTTGTGGCGCATGACGCGGAACACACTATCGGGGATGCGGTGGCTCTGGATCGCGTTGCCGAAGCCGGTCTTGCGATGGACGGTACCATCAGCGCCGCGCAACCCGCCGCCGCCGAGAGTCTCGCCCGCATGCTTGCTCTCCACCGTCTTGTTCGGCTTCCGGGGCTGGCGATTGAAGTGGAAGATGAACTCGTGCGAGGGCGCCAGCCGCCCGTTCCAGTCGCCAGGCAGGCCGGGCCCCTGGTCCCACACGTACCAGCCAAACCGCCGCCAACCCTGCACGCGCATCCAGTCGACCCAGTCCTCCCAATACGGCAGCCACTCGCCATCGCGATGGACGAGGCCGAGGTTCACCAGCAGCTGGGCATCGGCGGTGACGGGCGCCGCGGCGAAGACACCCTGCATCAGCGCATCCCAATCGCCGACCTTTTCCTTCGCCGCGCCGTAGTCGCGTTGCTGGGCATAGGGCGGGGAGGTGAACAGCAGCGAGGCCCGCGCCCCGTCCATCAGTCGCGCCACCACGGCCGGGTCGGTGGCATCGCCGCAGATTAGACGGTGCTCGCCCAGCGCCCAGATGTCGCCGGGGCGGGTGATGGGCTCGACCGGAGGCTCGGGGATGGTGTCGGCCGTGTCATCGTCGATGGGCGCGCGGTCGTCGGCAGCATCGTGGAGCAGGGCATCCAGCTCGTCCTCGGGGATGCCGATCAGGCCGAGGTCGAAATCATCGGCCAAGAGCCCGCGCAGTTCTTCCAGAAGCAGGGCCTCGTCCCAGCCGCCCATCTCGGTCAGTTTGTTGTCGGCGATGCGGTAGGCCCGCCGCTGCGCCTGGGTCAGATGGTCCAACACGATGACCGGCGCCTCGGCCAGCCCCAGCTGCGCCGCGGCCAGGACGCGCCCATGGCCCGCGATCAGCTCGCCGTCGGCCGCGACGAGGCAGGGAACGGTCCAACCGAACTCGGCCATGCTGGCGGCGATCCTTGCCACTTGGCCGGCGTCGTGGGTCTTCGCGTTCCTGGCGTAGGGTTTCAGCCGATCCAGCGGCCAGAACGCGATCTGGCTTGGGCGGACATGATGCGTCATGCAGCCAGCCTCTTCGCCTTCAGGGCGGCGAAACTCTCGCCGGTTTCCGCCAGCACCGCCTCCTTGCCGGTGAAAGATTGCCAGCGTTCGATGGCCACATCGACATAGGCCGGGTTCAATTCGATCCCGTAGCAGACCCGGCCGGTGGTTTCCGCCGCGATCAGCGTCGTGCCGGATCCCATGAAGGGTTCATAGACCGCCTGGCCGGGGGACGAGTTGTTCAGGATCGGGCGGCGCATGCATTCCACCGGCTTTTGCGTGCCGTGCACGGTGTCTGCGTCCTGGTCCCGGTTGGCGATCTGCCACAGCGTCGTCTGCTTGCGGTCACCTGCCCAGTGACCCTTGCCCTTGGCGCGCACCGCATACCAGCAGGGTTCGTGCTGCCAGTGGTAATCGCCGCGGCTGAGGACCAGCCGGTCCTTGGCCCAGATGATCTGCGACCGGATCGCGAAACCGGCCGCCACCAGGCTGTCCGCCACGGTCGCGGCATGCAGTGCGCCATGCCAGACATAGGCGACATCGCCGGGGAACAGCGCCCAAGCCTCGCGCCAGTCGGCGCGGTCGTCGTTCAACACCTTGCCGGTGCGCTTGGTCTTCGCCGCGCCCGCCTGGTTGCGCCAGGACGGGTCATACTCCACGCCATAGGGCGGGTCAGTCACCATCAGGAGCGGGCGCACATCGCCCAGCAGCCGCCCGACCACATCGGCCGCGGTGCTGTCGCCGCAGATCAGCCGGTGAGAAGCCAGCTGCCAGAGGTCGCCCGGCACCGACACCGGCGTGACGGGAAGCTCCGGAACATCGTCCTCGCCCTCGACTGGGCCATCCCCGCCCAGCGCCTCGGGATCCCGGAGCAGGGCGTCGAGATCATCTTCGCTGATGCCGAGCAGGGTCAGGTCGAAGTCCTCGGCCAAGAGCCCCGCGATCTCGTCGCGCAGCAGGGCCTCGTCCCATTCGCCCAGTTCGGTGAGCTTGTTGTCGGCGATCCGGTAGGCCCGGCGCTCGGCCTCGTCCAAGTGGCTGAGCCGGATCACCGGCACCTCGGTCAGCCCGAGCATGGTCGCGGCCAGCACACGGCCGTGACCCGCGATCAGTTCGCCGTCATCAGCCACCATGCAAGGGACGGTCCAGCCGAACTTGGCCATGCTGGCGGCGATCTTCGCGACCTGGTCGTCGCCGTGCATTTTGGCATTGCGGGCATAGGGGCGCAGCCGGGCAATCGGCCAGGTTTCGATCTGGCTCGGCGCAAAGACCAGGTCCATGGGGCGGGGCTCAGGATGTGGGGATGAAAACGAAAAGCGCCCGCGAGGGAGTTCCTGCGGGCGCAATTCTTCGATGATCAAGGGGTAGGGCAAGGGGGGCAGGTCTGTCAATCTGAAAAGCGACGTGGATTCAATAGGTTCTCACGAAGTGGTTTCCCACGATGGCTTCTGGTCACCTGGCTTCCCCGGAGGTGGCTTCCCTGGCTTTCGGAACGGAATCCACCTCGGCAGCGGGTCTGTCACATAAGTCTTTGAACCTGAGTCAGAATTTCGGGCGCGCGGACGAAGGTGGCTTCCAGGTGGATTCCCCGGCGAAATGGCCAGACGCTGGAATACTGCCGCGCTCAGCCCCCCCGTATACCGATCGCGCCTGGGAGGAACCATGGGAGGGGGGGCGCATCCCGGCCCAATGCGGACACTTGAAGTCATTGGTCGATGCTGCACTGCAGCCCCTTGAAGCGGGCATTGGTGTCGGGCAGGCGCAAAAAGGTCAGGACAGCTTTGCCATTATCGCTTACCTTGGGTTAGGCGCCTTCTCGGGGCCCTGAGGATCGTTGCGGAATGAAAGATGATTGAACGTATTCAGCTTCTTAGAAATATTGGCCAGTTTGATAATGTCAGCCCCCTGCCGCAGACGGCCCTGACCCCGTTCTCCTTGGTCTATGGGGAAAACGGTCGGGGTAAGACGACTCTCGCCGCTATTCTGCGCTCTCTTGCTACGAACAATCCTGGTTTACTGACTGACCGGCACAGGCTTGGCGCGCAGCATCCGCCCCATGTGGTTATCGGTCATGCAGGCGGGCAATGCGTCTTTCAGAACGGCGCTTGGACACAGCCGCGGCCGCAAGTTGCCGTCTTCGATGACGCCTTTGTCTCTGCGAACGTCTGTTCCGGCATCGAGCTACAGACGTCACATCGCCAGAACCTGCACGAGTTAATTCTGGGGGCGCAGGGCGTAGCGCTGAACGACGCGCTTCAGGGCCATGTCACACGCATCGAAGAGCACAATACTAGGCTCCGTGAGTTGGCCGACGCGATACCTGCGAATGCGCGAGGCCCGTACAAGGTCGATATCTACTGTAGTCTTGAGCAAGACCCGGCCATCGACGCGAAGATTCAGGACGCAGAGCGCCGACTTGCTGCCGCTCGCTCCGCCGACACGATACGCCAGCGACCGGGTTTTCAGGAATTCGGACTGCCGGACTTTGATCTTGATGCGATAGACTCAGTTTTGGATCGCAGTTTGGCCGAGCTTGAAGCCGCTGCCGCTGGCCGAGTTCGCGCGCACATTGCGAGGCTCGGGCGTGGCGGTGAGGCGTGGGTCTCAGACGGCATGACCCGCATCGAACCGGTCTCCGAGGGGCATGACGGCGAGATTTGTCCGTTCTGTGCTCAGGACCTCGGCGGCTCTGAGTTGATCGGTCACTACCGCGCCTATTTCAGCCAAGCCTATGAAGATCTTAAGCTTGCAATCAGGCAGACCGGCGTTGCGATACGCGATATGCATGCCGGAGACATTCCGTCTGCCTTCGAGCGCGACATTCGAACCGCAGTTCAGGCGCACGAATTCTGGAAGGACTTTGCCGAACTGCCGGAAATCGAGGTCGATACCGCCGCTATCGCACGTCAGTGGAACGCTGCTCGCGAGGGTGTGCTCGAACGGCTACGCGCCAAGGCCGCTGCGCCTCTGGATCGCATGGTACTATCACCCGAGGTTCGGCAGGCCGTAATGGACTATCGTGCGCGCATTGCCGAAGTCGCCGATCTGTCCGAGCGCCTAGGTGCCGTCAACGCGCGGCTTGATGTCGTGAAGGAACAGGCGCAAGCCGATGATCTCGCCGCCCTGACCGATGACCTTACGAAGTTGAAGGCGCAGAAGGCCCGCTTCGATCCCGCCGTCGTGCCGCACTGCGATGCCTACACGGCAGAAAAGACCGCCAAAGCGGCAACGGAAACTCTCCGTACCCAAGCCCGCGCCGCACTCGACCAGTATCGCGAACAGATTTTTCCTGCCTATGAGATAACGATCAACGAATACCTGCGGCGCCTCGCGGCATCCTTTCGTTTGGGGGAAGTCCAGTCCGTCAACAACCGCTCCGGCTCATCCGCGTCTTACTGCGTCGTCATCAACCAGCAAAACGTCAACGTGACGTCAGACGTGGGCCCGTCTTTCCGAAACACCCTGAGCGCCGGTGACAGGAACACGTTAGCACTGGCTTTCTTCTTTGCATCGCTAGACCAGGACCCCGACCTCGCGAACAAGATTGTCGTCATTGACGATCCCATGACCAGTCTCGACGAACACCGCACCCTGCGGACGCGCGAAGAGATTATGGCGCTGCGCGCAAGAGTGCGGCAGGTCATCGTCCTTTCTCATTCGAAGCCGTTTCTATGCAACCTGTGGGAACAGTCTGACCGGAACGTTTCGACAGCGCTGCGCATCAACCGGGCCGCCGTCGGTTCGGAGATTACCGTTTGGGACGTTCGGAACGACAGTATTTCAGAACATGACAAGCGACATGAACTCGTCAGAGGCTATTTGCAGGCAGCAGATCCCGACAAGGAACGTCAGGTTGCGGCAGCGCTTCGGCCAATTCTGGAAGCCTTTATGCGCGTTGCGTATCCCGAGTATTTCCCGCCGGGAACGCTTCTCGGTCCCTTCCTCGGATTGTGCGATCAGCGCGTAGGGCGGCACAACGAGATATTGTCGGCGGGCGACATTGCGGAGCTGAGAGCCTTGCTCGGGTATGCGAACCTTTTCCACCACGATACTAACGCCGCTTGGCAGACGGCTGCGATTAATGACGCCGAACTGGCTGATTTCGCAGAGCGAACACTTCTTTTTGCCTCGCGGCGTTGAACTGCCGCGCGTCAGCTAGCGAAGGCCATGTATAAGTGCTCTCCCGGCATCCGCGCCAGATGTGCTTGCGCGCGCAGAGATTGGCGGATTCCCGCCCATTGGGTTCGCGACTTCCATCAGCGCGCCACCTCCGAAAGGATTGCCTCTGCCTGCGCGAGAACACCCTGAACTGCCGCGTCCTCGAGATCCGGTGGATAGCCGTACTTGCGCAGGATCCGCTTCACCAGCACGCGAAGGCGAGCGCGGGCACTGTCCCGGTGCGCCCAGTCGACACTGACATTCGCCTGGAGCCCCTTGAGCAGTTCGTGGGCAATGACCTTGAGTTGGTCGTTGCCCAGAACCTCGACGGCGCTCTCATTTTCAGCGAGCGCGTCGTAGAAGGCCACTTCCTCTGGTGAAAGGCCGGTTTCCTCGCCCCGGTTCCGTGCCTCGCGAACGTCCTTCGCCAGCGCGATCAACTCCTGCAGCACCTCGACCGTACTGATCGCGTTGGTGTGATAGCGGGCGATGGCCTCTTCGAGGCGCTCCGAGAACTTCCGTGTCTCTATGACGTTCGACCGGCTTCGTGACCTGATCTCGTCGTTCAGGAGCTTGCGCAGAGCCTCGAGGGCGAGGTTCTTTTTCTCCATCTGTCCGACCTCGGCCAGGAACTCGTCGGACAGGATCGAGATATCCGGCGAAGACAGACCCGCGGCTGAGAGAATGTCGACGATCTCGGTCGAGGCGACGGCGTCGTTGACGATCTGCCGGATCGCCAGGTCGCGCTCGGCGGCCGACCTGCCGCTGGTGTCGGCGGCCTTGACCATTGCGGCACGGACCGTCTGGAAGAACCCCACCTCGTCGCGCACCTCGCGGGCGGCGTCGCTGGCCGAGCTGAGCGCGAAGGCCTTCGACAAGGCGAGAACCGCATCCTGGAAGCGCCGATGGGCGGCCTTCTTCGCCTCCTTGTCGGTTTCGCGCTGGGCAGCCTCGTTTTGCCGCGCGAGAATCCAGTCCAGCGCCGCCGCGAGGGTGACCAGGCGTTCGTGCGGTGTGCCAGTGATGCCGAGATCATAGTCGAAGCCGTGGAACATGGCGCGCACAACGTCGAGCCGTTCCAGAAGCGCAGCCACCGCCTCGGCCTCGTCGATCCCGGCCTGGCGCTGATCTGCCGCCGAATACTGGCCCAGCGCGGATTTCAGGTTCTGGGCGATGCCGATGTAATCGACGATTAACCCGGCCGGCTTGTCGCGGAACACCCGGTTCACCCGGGCGATCGCCTGCATCAGCCCATGCCCGCGCATCGGCTTGTCGACATACATCGTGTGCATCGAGGGCGCATCGAAGCCGGTCAGCCACATGTCGCGGACAATCACCAGTTTCAGCGGGTCCTTCGGGTCCTTCGCGCGTTTGGCCAGCAGGTCACGCCGCGCCTTGCCGCCGATATGGGGCTGCCAGGCTTCCGGGTCCGAGGCCGCGCCGGTCATCACGATCTTCACCAGCCCGGCGTTGTCGTCGTCGGAATGCCACGCCGGCCGAAGGTCGATGATCTGGTTGTAGAGCTCCACGCAGATGCGGCGGCTCATGCAGACGACCATTGCCTTGCCGTCCATCGCCTGCACTCGTGCCTCGAAATGGACGACCAGGTCCTCGGCGACCATCCGCAGTCGCTTTTCGGACCCGACCAGCGCCTCGACGGTCGACCACTTGCGCTTCAGTCGTTCCTGTTCACCGACGGCCTCATCCTCGGTAAGCGCCTCGATCTCGGCATCGACCCTGGGCTTCTCGTCCTCGGGAAGTTCGATACGGGCAAGTCGGCTCTCGTAGTAGATCGGCACCGTCGCCCCGTCCTCGACGGCGCGGCTGATGTCGTAGATGTCGATGTAGTGGCCGAAGACGGCGGGGGTGTTGACGTCGTCCTTCTCGATGGGTGTGCCGGTGAAGCCGATGAAGGACGCATTCGGCAGCGCATCGCGAAGGTGCTTGGCAAAGCCATAGGCGATGTCGCCGGTCTTCTCGATCCGGGCCTTGAACCCGTACTGGCTGCGGTGCGCCTCATCGGCGATCACCACAACGTTGCGGCGGTCGGTCAGCATCGGATAGGCTTCGCCCTTCTCGGGGGCGAACTTCTGGATCGTCGTGAACACCACCCCGCCCGAGGCCCGGGCCAGCGCGCGCTGCAGGTCCTCGCGGCTGTCGGCCTGCACCGGGGTCTGGCGGATCAGGTCGCGGCACATGGCGAAGGTGGCGAACAGCTGGTCGTCCAGGTCGTTGCGGTCGGTAATCACCACGATGGTGGGGTTCTCCATCGCTGGCTCGCGCACCAACTGCCCGGCATAGAAGGCCATGAGCAGGCTCTTGCCCGAGCCTTGCGTGTGCCAGATCACCCCGGCCTTGCGGTCGCCGTCGCCACGGCTGGCCTCGACCGTGCTGGCCAC
Source organism: Paracoccus zhouxuedongae (assembly GCF_041927815.1). Classification (NCBI taxonomy): domain Bacteria; kingdom Pseudomonadati; phylum Pseudomonadota; class Alphaproteobacteria; order Rhodobacterales; family Paracoccaceae; genus Paracoccus; species Paracoccus zhouxuedongae. The sequence continues at coordinate 17,668 of NZ_JBHFHM010000012.1, read as the reverse complement.
CGCGCGCTTGACGGCATGGAACTGGTGATAGCCCGCGATGATCTTGGCGATCCCGCTTGGGGTGTCGCCGAACACCGTGAAATCCTGCATCAGCGACAGCAGCCGCCCGCGCTGAAACACCCCTTCAATCAGCACCGACATTTCCGGCGCGCCTTTGGGGGCTACGTCTACGCCATCAGTCGTACGCCAGGGCATGAAGCGTTCCGGATCGGCGGTCAGCGAGCCCACGCGCGCCATGATGCCGTCGGTCGTGACCAGCACGGCGTTGGTGCGGAACAGCGACGGGATTTGCGCCTTGTAGGTCTGCAGCTGGTTGAAGGCCGCGGTCAGCGAGGCCGCCTCGGCCCCCGGCTTCTTCACCTCGATCACGCCCACCGGCAGGCCGTTCAGGAACACCACCACATCCGGGCGGCGCTTATTGCCGTTCTCTGTCACGGTGAACTGGGCGATGGCGAGCCAGTCGTTCAGCCGGTCCTCGGGGTCCAGCAGGCGCACGGCATCGCCCCGGATCGTGCCATCCTCGGCCCGAAACTCGACCGGCACGCCCTCGACAAGGGCGCGGTGCAGGCGGCGGTTTTCCTCGATCAGCGAGGGGCGGTCGGCCGCCACCACCCGGCGGATCGCATCCTCGCGGGCATCCTCGGGGATGTGGGGGTTCAGCCGGGCGACGGCCTCGCGCAGGCGGCGCGGCAGGATCGTGTCGGAATAGGCGTCGCGTTCTGGTGCGCTGCCATCGGGGCCCGAAACCGTGTCGTTGAGGCAGGTGTAGCCCAGTCGCTCGAGGTGATCGAGCAGGACAGCTTCGACTTCGGCTTCGGTCAATGTGGTCATGCGCGCATTGGCCTCGTGACCTGTGCCAACGTTGCCAGAACCCGATCCAGATCCGCCATGTTGCGCAACGCGAAACACACGAGGTCGGCCTTCCCGAGTTGCATCATGTCCTCAAGCGCCGAGTGCCGCCCATACTGCTTCTCGCCCGTCTTGCCGACGGTCTGGTACAGCTTTGATGCGGGCGATGGGGTGAACGGAATGCTGCCATCAAGAAGGTCTCTCACGAAGTCCTGTCTGACCCAGAGGTTGGCGGGGGACTTGTCGCCCTTCTCGAACATCAGCTCAACCAGCGCGCCGTCGTAGGATCGCATCGAATAGCGGTTCGCGTAGCTCTTCTGGTGGCCCTTGGAATGCTCCTTCGCCTCGCGGTCGAGCCGCATGACGATGGCTCGTTTCAGGTTCGTCAGATCGATTTCGGGTATGCTCATGCGGTTTGACCTCAAATGTGGGAGGAGCAGCCAATACTTGGCTTGGCTATTCAGAGTATGTCGGACGAAAGGGCTTTGTGTCTTTCCCGTTCTGCTTCGATCTCTTTTCGATTTTCCTGAAGTTTGATTTCGGGGTTCCATTCGCCGAACGTGCGCCTGGGCAGATCGTGTGTGTCGCGCAGGATACGGGCGAGCCTTGCAGCTTCCAGTCCAAGCAGCGCGTACCTGTATCGCCTTGTCTCGAAATACTCGTCGTAGTCAGGGGGCGATGAGAAATCGGCCGCTGCATTGATCGCCTGCCGGGCGTCGTGCAGCTTGTTGTCGAGCGAGAGAAGATCATAGGCCATCTGGTGATCGATGCTGCGCCAGTCCACATCTTCGGGAAAGTCGATCGGCGACGGATCCTTGGTGGTGGCGGTCGCTTCTTCGCGAAATCCCTCAAGATGCCCGTTGTCGAGAGAGACGATCGCACATTCGTCAACGAACCTGTCCAGCGTGATCACGACGCGGATGGCAAGGTATCTCGCGCGTTTTCTACCGTCGACCTTCCCAGCCAGCCATTCCCTTAGAACGACGATCCCCGAACCTACAATGGCACCCACCAGGGCAGCAACTGCCTCGCTCATCATGCCACCTCGCCAACAAGGCGCTCGGCCTCAGCCAGCCGCAGCTCGCCCAACATCAGGCGCGGCAGCAGGAGGTCGCGGGTCTGGGCGAGGGTGCGGGATTCGCGTTCGTTCTTGGCGATGCGCTCGTAAAGCGGCTTTGCGATGGCATCGAAGGCACGCAGCACTGCCTCTGTCGGAACGACGACAGGGAGCGGGCGGAAGTTGCTTTTGCTGATCTCCTGGAAGGTCGAGCCGTTCGCTTTGGCGAGGATCGCTGCCATGTTTTCCAGCGTCCAGAGCCAGGCAAAGACGTTGGACACTCGCTTGTCGCAGATCATGCCGATGAAGCCCTGGTTGATCGCCACCGGCACCTCAGCGATGGCGAGATAGCCGATGGGTGCGCGGGACGACAACAGCAGCGACCCCACGGGCAGCAGACCCGAGCTGATCTTCGCGAGGCCCGCCGCGGTGATCGAACGAGTGGTTTCAAGCAGGACAGGGGCTGAGAGAGTGGACAGGTCCTTCGGCGTGGCCCAGTTGATGCCTCCGTCCCAGAAATCCGGTTCTTTGGTGCTCGGGGTCGATCCGCCGACGACGCGCACCTCGTCGCCGACGGTCGACACCTCCCACCCCTCCGGCTTGCCCTCGGCGTCGAGGCGGTCGGGGAAGAGGGACCAGAGGTCGGGCGAGAGGTAGGGTTCGCGGCCTTCCATCTTGGCGCGGGTGGGGCCGAAATCGACGAACCAGTCGCGGAACAGCGCCCGCGCCATGGCCTCGAGCGTGGCGTTCATCTTCCGGTTCAACTCGATCTTGTCATCCAGCGCCCCAAGGGTGGCGGCGATAGCGCGTTGTTCGGAGAGGGGAAGGTCGGGAATTGGCAAACTGTTCAGCTTGTCCGTCGGGAGGACGCCAGTGCCATGTCCTGCGGCCTCAACGGCATCCAAGAGTTCAGGAATCTTCGCAAGCAAAGCGTATTGGAGAAATCGCCCATCAACTGCGGCGACTGGCGTGATCGCCTTTATGTCCTGATTGAAGGCCATTTTGCGCTTGGGCCTGACAACCCGGATCTCGTTGTGGAGAGACATACCCCTAACGGCTATGAACAGGCTGTCCTCGGATGCCTCCCGAGTTCCGTTTCCGATGGCAGCGCGTGTGACACTGTCCTTCGTGTTTCCGTCAAACCGGGACATGTCTTTCGGTGTGAGCCAAGCAATTGGCCCCCCCCAAAAGGATGGATTGGACTTGGAGGGTGTCCCACCGGACGCAAGCCGGGCGCACTCGCTAAGCGGTTTTGTTGGAAATGCCATTTCTATATCGCCAAGTCCAACAGCCGCGCCCGGATGGTCGCCGTCAATTCCTCGGCTTCGGCGAACTGCGCCTCCAGTTGCTCTTGAAGCGCGGCGAAGCGTTCAGCAAAGGACGTCTCGTCCTCCTCCGCCGCCTCGGCCCCCACATAGCGGCCTGGGGTCAGGACGTGGCCGTGGGACCGGATTTCCTCAAGGCTTGCCGATTTGCAAAAGCCCGGCACGTCGGCGTAGCCCTCGCCCAACCGCCACGCGTGGTAGGTGTCGGCAATGCGGGCGGTGTCGGCGTCGGAAAACTCGCGCCGCGTGCGGTCCACCATGAAGCCCAGCTTGCGGGCGTCGATGAACAGCACCTCGCCCCGCCGGTCGCGCAGCTTGCGGTCCCGCGCGATGCCGTTGGATTTATCCTTCGCCAGAAACCACAGGCAGGCCGGGATCTGGGTGGAATAGAACAGCTGCCCCGGCAGGGCGATCATGCAATCGACCACCTCGCCCTCGATCATGGCGCGGCGCATCTCGCCCTCGCCCGACTGGGTCGAGGACATCGAGCCGTTGGCCAGCACCACCCCCGCCGTGCCGGTGGGCGACAGGTGGTGCAGGATGTGCTGCAGCCAGGCGAAGTTGGCGTTGCCCGCCGGCGGGATGCCATATTTCCAGCGCCCATCCTCGCGCAGGCGCTCCCCGCCCCAGTCCGAGATGTTGAAGGGCGGGTTGGCCAGGATCACATCGGCGCGCAGGTCGGGCAGTTCGTTCTTGTGAAACGTGCCTTCGGAGTTCCACTTGATGTCGGCGTCGATGCCACGCACGGCCAAGTTCATCTTGCATAGCCGCCAGGTGGTGTAGTTGGACTCCTGCCCGTATATGGCGATGTCGCCCAGACGGCCGCCGTGCGCCTCGACGAACTTCTCCGACTGCACGAACATGCCGCCCGACCCGCAGCAGGGGTCGTAGACGCGGCCTTTGTAGGGCTCCAGCATCTCGACCATCACGCGGACGACCGAGCGGGGGGTGTAGAACTCGCCGCCGCGCTTGCCCTCGCTGCCCGCGAACTGGCCGAGGAAGTATTCATAGACCCGGCCCAGCAGGTCGCGCGCGCGGTCCTTGCCCTCGCCCAGCGCGATGCCCGAGATCAGGTCGATGAGTTCCCCCAACATGACAGCGTTCAGGGCCGGGCGGCCGTAGTCCTTGGGCAGGACGCCCTTGAGGGACGGGTTGACCTTCTCGATGGCGATCATCGCCTCGTCGATCAGCTTGCCGATGGTCGGCTGCTTGGCGCTGGCCTGCAGATGGGACCAGCGCGCCTCGGGCGGGACCCAGAAGATGTTGTCGGCGAGGTATTCGTCGGGGTCCTCGGCGCCCTCGGGGTAGTCGGCCAGCAGCGCCTGGCGTTTCATCTCGAACCCGTCCGAGATGTGCTTGAGGAAGATCAGGCCGAGGGCGACGTGCTTGTAATCCGACGGCTCCATGTTGCCACGCAGCTTGTCGGCGGCCTTGAAGAGGCTGGCCTCGATCCCGAGGTCGGAGCCGTTGTCGATGGATGCCATGGGGTATTCGCCTCTTCCTGCCGTTGACCCGACCGTATTCCAGCCGGATCAGGAAATCCAGAAATTCGCGCGCCAAATGAACGGGTTGCGGAGCGTGTTCAATGTGCGCTCAGATCACTGCCATCACCTCTCCCGTTTCCAGCCGCTTGACGAAATCGACGGTGGTTCCGTTCCAGTGATATGCGAAATGCCCACCCTGTGTGGGGATCGGGACCACATCGGGCCAGAACACGGCGATGCACTGCCCGCCCGAATAGCGGACGCTGTGCCAGGTGATGCCGTTCGACCCGGCCGCGCGGCGCTCGGCGCCGAAGATCTGCGAGGGGCGGTAGTCGTCGGGGTCCAGCAGATCTGCGCGTCCGGTGGCGTCATCCAGATCGGCATCGACGGACCCGATCAGTTCTCGGAACTGCGACGTCCAGCCTGGGGCTTCGTTCGTGGCGCGCATGAAGCGGGCGTGGTGGTGGATGGTCTCGGCGATCGCCACCTCGGTTCGGTCGCCGGCGTAGTACAGGCCGTAGCTGCCATCGGAGAACCGCCCGGGCCGAAGGGGCGAGCAGTGGACGAAGGGCGCCATGACCCAACTGGCACCGGGGCCTGTTACCCGGCGCGCGACCGGAACCTTGGACAGATCGCCGATGCTGTCTCGGATGCGCGGGTTGAACTTGGCCTCGGCCGAGGCCAGCGCCTCCCAATCGGCCGGATCGGCGATGTCCTCGAAGAGGTCGATGGGCGGGTGGATCGAGCGGATGATGCGGGAAGTGCGCGGCCATGTCACGCGTCGGACAGGCACATTCACCAGGCGCCCCGCTCGGCGTCGAGATAGGCGCGCAGGTCGATCAGGTCGGTGATCTCGCCACACAGCATGATGTCCAGTGCACTGCGTCCCCCGAAGGCCTCGCTGGGCTTGCGGATCCATTCATAGCCGCGCGTGGGCTCGGCAAATAGATAACGCAGTGCCTTGTGGATCCCCATCAGGATCGCCATGCGCGCCCGCAGGTCGCGGTCGATGCGGCCGATGTCGCCGGTCTTCCAGCGTGCCCATGTGCGCTGGGCCATGTCGCCGAGCAGGGTGCGGGCTTCCGCGTCGGTCAACCCCCAGGCGCGGAACAGGTTGACGGTGGCCCGCGCCAGCGCTGCCGCTTCCTCGTCCGTGATGACGGGAAGGTCGGGGCGAGCGATGATCGGCTGGACCGTGGCAAACTGCATGGCTGTCTCCTTTGGCATCAATATAAATATTGTGTGCCAAAAGGCAATGATGTTTTCCTACCTGAGCGCACGCTCCCGCGTCCAGGGCTGTGACACCGGCAGCGCCGATGTAACCTCCACCTCCCGCAGCATCCCGCCCTCGATAAGCCCGTCCCGGATCCAGCCCAGCGCCAGCCACCAGTCGCCATAGGCGCGACGGGCCGCCTCGATCTGGTGGGGATGCGGGGAGAAAGTCACCGGACAGGCCAGAACCTCGACGGTGCGCCACTTCCCACGGGTGAGGATGCGTGTGGTGCCGACAACGATCGTGCTGGCCCGTTCGCCATGCTGGTTGCGCTTCACGTCGACCGGCACGCAGCGCGGCACCGAACCCGGCATCCAGTCCGGTGTCAGACCGGCGCGGGCCAGCTCCGCCACCCGAATCGCCATGCGCTTGCCGCCGAGACTGTCGGGCATCCCGGCGACGGTGGCCGCGATCACCTCGGCGTCCTCGTGGGTATAGCCGCCGATCTTGTGCTGGCCGCCATCGACCTTGCAGCCCAGCGCGGCACGCTGGAGGAGGACGTGTTCCAGGCCGAAACCGAACCCCTCCTCGTTGACGTCCCGGGGCAGAGGCAGCTCCAGCTGGGCCTTCTCGACCCGGAACGCCCATTCCAGCGCCGCCTGCACGCCCAGCGCGCGTTTGACCTTGGTGCCGCCCGCGCGGCCGACTTGCCTCTGGAAACTCATGGCTTCAATCCTTCAAGGAAATCCATCTGCGCCGGGCGCTGGGCCTGATCTGATGGCCGCCAGATCCACGGGCCCGAGGCCATGGGCAGCTGCGAGAGAGCGCCACGCATGTGCTGCTGCCAGAGGGTGAACTCCGTTGCCGAGCAGGCGCAGAGCGCGTGCCCGATGGGCCAACCCATCAGCCATCCGACGAAGAGCGGGTTCAGCCGTCGCCGCGACCGGCCCTTCAGGATCCTCCGCGAGACGACGCGCCCATGCGAGGCAGTCATCGAAGCCCAGAGCCGGCGCGAGATCGGGGCGTGCGGCGAGGATCGCGCGCCATGCATCGTGATCGCCGGGTCCGGGCGGGTGAAGCCCTGCTCCGCCCGGTAGTGCAGGATGTCCATCCGGGACTTGCCGTCCGCCCGTGTGACGCTGGCTTCCGAGCTGCCCTTCCAGTTCTGTGCGGCCGGGGTCGGCCATTGCGCCGCCTGCGCGGGCAGGGGCGGGGTGCCGCCCGAGCCGTAGCTCTGACCCGGCCCGCCCTTTGAGCCGTCCGTCGCCTTCGGCGTCGACCAGCTGGTGATGCCCAACGCCAGCGCTTCGGCCTTGCGGGTGAAGTCGCTGTTCCCCGCCGGGTTGTAGCGGGCCGTGCCGGGATGCAGGCTCATCGGTGTGGGCCAGGATGAAGATCCGCAGCCGCTGGTGCGGCGCGCCGACCTCTGCCGCGCTGAACAGGCCCGCCGCAGGCGTGTAGCCCATGCCCCAAAGCTCTCGCAGGACGGTCTCGAGGCCGAGGGTGACGTGGCCGGGGACGTTCTCGAGGAAGACCCATTCGGGGCGGCATTCGCCGATGATCCGGGCGACGTAAGGCCAGAGGTGGCGCGGATCGTCGGCGCCACCGCGCTTTCCGGCTGCGCTGAAGGGCTGGCAGGGGTATCCGGCGAGGACGGTGTCAAACACCCCGCGGAATGGCCGGGCGTCGAAGCTGCGCAAGTCAGTCCAGATCGGGGCCGGGGCGAAGTATCCCGCGCGCTGGGCCGAGATGAGGACGGTGCGCGGCCAGTCCTCCCATTCGACAAAGGCGCGGGTGTGATAGCCGGGTTCGGCGAGCATGAGGCCCATATCCAGGCCTCCGCCGCCGGCGCAGAGGGAGAGGCCGTGCCGGGGACGTGACACCATGCCATTCACCGCACCCCGCGCTCGCGCAGGCGCTCGGCCGTCACCAGCCCGCGGGTCAGCATCGCGTCGCGCATGGTGTTGCTGATCGTGCTGGGCGGCAGGAACCGGTCGGAGTTCACCAGATCGGCGTAGAAGGCCGCCAGCTCGTCGTCGCTGGGCCGCGGACCGTCGTAGCGCTTCCGGCGTCGGGTCTCGCCGTTGCCGTTTGCTGAGCCCTTTGCCGGAACCGGCGCGCCGGTCTGCTTCAGGCGCTGGGCGGCGCGCTGCATCGCGCGGTCAAGCGCCTTGGGGCCATCAGGGGGCTCCGGATGGTCGCGCCGCGAGGCCTCGGCGACTTCGAGGATCGCCTCCTCGTCGAGACCCAGATCGTCGCGCCAGCGCCGGACATGCTCGCGCGGCGGCCAGCCCTGCCACCAGCCGGGCAGGGCGGCGGGGTCCACGCCCAGCGCTGAAAGCAGTTCCCCGAAAAACTCCTCGGAGATGGCCTCGCGCGCCTGCGCGCCCTCCTCCTCCTTTACTGGTTTACTTAGAGGTTCCCTTACAGGGTTAGTGTCCGGATTCCGGACACGGGCTTGGGCATTTTCCGGACACGGGTCAGCGGCAAAACCGGACACGGCTCGGTCGCCACACCCGTGTCCGGTTTCCGGACACGGCTCGGGCTCGGCGGCCACCTCATCCTCGAAAGGCGCTGGTTCTGCACCGGTTTCGCCGCCGTCCAGGTTTCCATGTCCGGTTTCCGGACTCGGGTCTGGCACATGCGGTGTGAAGCCCGGTTCGAACCCCAGAATGTAGCGCGTCGGCATCTGCCGCCTGGTGACGGGATGCAGGCGCGGGACACGGCGCAGGAGCCCTGCTGCCTCGAGCTGGCCGAGATGTTCGTTCAGGGTCGACCGGCTGATCTCGCAGTCCTCGGCCAGCCTGTCCTGTGAGGGGAAGCAGCCGTAATCCGGGTTGAACCGGTCGCAGAGATGCCAGAGCGCGATCTTGGTGGTCGGCTTCAGCCCGCGCTGCTTGATCGCCCAGTTGGTGGCCTCGTGGCTCATGGCGCTGGCCTCCGAACCGGGGCCGCGACACGCGTGGTGAACCCATGGTCCGCCAGCGCGCCCAGCGCGTCATCGAGCGAGCGCACCAGCGCCCAGCCATGACCCTGTGCCAGCACCGCATCGCGAAACGCCTCCTGATCCGGGCTGAGCTGGCCCTTGCTGGACTTCAGCTCGAGGAACAGAATGCGCCCGTCGCAGAGAACCATCAGATCGGCAAAGCCGGGACGGACGCCCATGCCGACCAGGATCGCCTGGCGTTTCGCGCCGCGTGGTCCGGGCTCGGTCACCTCGTTGGCGCAATGGTGGATGATGGCCGAGCGGGGCAGGGCGAAGCGCAGGGCCTGCACCACCGCGCGCTGCAGATCGGCCTCGGGTGTGCCACGGCGCTTCATCGGCGCACCTGCGGGGCATCATCGTGATCGGTGCGCTGGGCGCGGCGATGCAGGGCCGGACAGCGCGCCTCGATCGCGTACAGGAGGGCGCGGGCATCGCGCCGCTCCTGCTCGGTCTCGCCATGCGTGGTCAGCACGTTGCAGGCGAGCCGGACGAGATGATCGGAATGATGTGCGACATCGGCGATGACGGCGCGGGCCTCGAGCACCCGGGCCTTGGGCCATGGAAGCGATGCGGGTCTCATCACCGATGCCCCCGCCCGCGCGCCTGCTTGGCGGCCTCTTGTGCTGCGAGCCAGTCCTGCACCGCCGTGCGGCGGTAATAGACCCGGCGTCCGGCGCGGACGCAGACCGGGCCGATGCGACGGTCTTCCCAGCGGCGCAAGGTGTCCTCGGTCAGGCCCAGTTCGCGGGCCAGCTCGCCCCGGCTGATCCATCCCGCCAGGATCGCCCCCGGCGTGTCCTGGCGGGGGCTGGAGGTCACGGCTTCCGTCTGTCTCATGTCTGCTCTCCCGAGTGTCGCCCGATGCGGGCAGGTGTCGGGAACCATCAGGGACAGACGGGCGGGGGTGGCAGGAAGGCAGTGACCGGCAGTCACCGGCACTGGATTTGCGAGGGCCGTGCCACCCCTTGTTTCATTGGGTTTTCGCGATTAACGGGGCCTCGCGTGCTGCGCTGCAGCGAAGCATTCAGCCTCTCTCCGGGGTTGCCCGAACCGACGGCGGGGAGGGTGGAGGGCCCGGCCAATGCCGCAACCCCCCGAAATTCAGGAGGCTTGGAGGGTTTCGGGGGGGATTTCGGGGGGTGGCAGGGTGGCACTGACCGGCAGTCACCGGCAGCGAGGTCGTCAGATCGCTGCCGGTCACTGATTTCATTCCGAAATGCCCGGAATCCGTTCGTGAGACCCCATCGTGGGTGGATGCCGGTGCCCGGAAGTGACGCCCAGCGCTGGCCTCCAACCTGGGCGCAGCACCTCAATCCTCAGCAAATCATGGGGTGGCACGGGCTCGGCAGCGTCACTGCCGGTGACTGCCGGTCGCTGCCTCGACGCCACCGCACCGGCCATGATTGCCTTGCTATCGCTTTGAATTCACGCGTCATGGAGATGAAAAGGGGGCCATTGCCGATGCCGAACCGCGAACGTCTGACGGAGAAGATCCTGCGCGATGCCGTGCCGGTGCCGGGGCGGGACTACCAGATCTTCGATGCCGACATTCGCGGCTTTGCCGCCTGCATCTATCGCGGTGGCGGGCGCGCCTTCACCTTCGACTACCGCGTCGACGGGCGCCAGCGCCGGATGACCTTCGCCCGCTGGCCGGAATGGTCGGTCACCGCGGCGCGCGAGCGCGCCAGGGAACTGCGCCGCATGGTCGATGCCGGAGGCGATCCGCTGGGCGAGCGTTCCCGGCGACGCGAGGCGCCCCGGTTTCAGGATCTGATCGACCGCTACATGAAGGAATACGCCCCGCGGCTCGCGCCCGTGAGCGCGGCCGATCAGAAATCCATGATGGTCAAGCTTGTCGCGCCGCACTGGGGGCGGAAGCTCGTGACCGAGATCACCAAGCCCGATGTCGAGAAGCTGCTGGCGAAGATCGCCGAGGGGCGGGCGCGACCGCACAAGGCAAAGCCCAACAATCGCGCCCGCAAGCTGCAAGGCCCGAAGCCCACGCCGGTGCGCGCCAACCGCGTGGGCGAGGTGCTGCGCAAGATGTTCAACCTCGCCATCGAATGGGGCTGGCGCACGGACAACCCGGCGAACGGCTTCTTCCGCCGGATCGAGAACCCACGTGAGCGCTTCCTGTCGAAGGACGAGATCGACCGGCTGGCCAGGGCGCTGGACGCGGCCGAGGATCAGCGCGCGGCAGGCATCATCCGCATCTGCATGCTGACCGGCGCCCGGGTGGGCGAGGTCCGACAGGCCCGGTTCGAGCAGTTCGATCTGGAGCACTGCCTTTGGTCGAAACCGGCGGCCACCACCAAGCAGCGCCGTGTGCACCGCGTGCCGATTTCCGAGGATGTGGCGGCCATCGTGCGCCAGCGGCGGCTGCTGGTGCCGAAGGGCAGCCCCTGGCTGTTCCCCGGCGATGTGCCGGGCCAGCCCGTCAAGGAGATCCGCCGCTTCTGGATCCGGATCCAGAAGGAGGCGCAGATCGAGGGCGTCCGCATTCACGACCTGCGACACACCTTCGCCTCGCTGCTCGTCAGCGGCGGCGCCTCGCTCGAGATGATCGGCAAGCTGCTGGGGCACACCCAGATGCAGACGACCCAGCGCTATGCCCATCTCATGGAGGGACCGCTCCGCGCCGGGGTCGATGCGGTGGCCAGTGTGTTCCGCCCCAAGCCGACGCTGGTCCATGATCGGGATGGGCAGGGGGATCGTGACGGCGACCGCAAGTCTGCATGACGGGCGCCGCCAACGTCCGTGCCGTCAGGCGCTCCGGCGGAGCTGCGACAGTGTCTTCCAGACCGCGCTGATGCGGCGTCGGATCGACCTCTCGTCCGGGAACTGGCCGTCGGCCGACTGCTCGGCGAACCACGCCTGCATGTCCGCGATCAGCTCCGACTGGCTGGCGGGCAGGCCCTTCTCGTGGATCCTCACGATCAGCGCGCTCGTCATGCCCTCCCAGTCGTATGGTGAAGTCGAGCCTGAGCCGCCGGCGATGCGCCGCATCAGCTCGTGGTCGTCCTCGAACTTCTGCACCTGCTGGCCGGTAATCAGCAGATCCGCGATCGAGACCTCGACACCGACCGCGGGGTCGGTGATCAGCGACCAGTCGGTCGAGCCATGGCCCGGACGCGACGGACGAACGCCGACTGGGGTCCGGTCCCGCAGCGGCGAAACATCGGCAGGATGTCGAAAGCCGAAACAACGACCTCGCCCGCGATGATGTCGCCTCCGCAGGTCACGGGTGGGATGCCGGTCACGATGTCCAGGCGACCCTTCGACGACCAGCCTGCGAGATCGGCGATGCTGCAGCCCCAGCGTGCGGCGACTTCATGAATCGTATAGTATTCCCTTTGCGGTAACCTCATGTTCCACTTCCCCAATTTTCAACCCGTGCCAGAGCACGCCATATCTGGCGCGCGGCTTGGCGCGGTGACTGATGTTGTTCGCGGGTATCAACGCAGAGCGACTCGCGCTCTGGTTTAGCCGCCAGTCTGTCGAAGAGTCGCGGCGAGAACAAGACATGAACATCTTCGAGCTGACGTTCTGAACGATCCGTTACCGATTCTCCAGCCAGCGGCGGGGAAGCAGCCTTTCAGAAGCGGGGTGGCGAGAAGGGTTCGGAAGCGGTCATCACGAAGATGCGCCCCGGGCCAAGAGAGGTGGATGGCAGCTGAGCGCTGTCTTCTGCTTTCTGTGGTGCCAACGAGGGCGAAGGAAAGTGAAACAAAGACAGTGGCCTGGAAGGCTCTCCATGGGCCGGTCAAAGCAGATGAGGTAAATATGGTGAAACGTGAAGCCACGCCATTGACATGATCGGCTTGCGGGCTCATATACGTGTAACAACAAGGATGAATTCACGGAGAATGCCTCATGCGCAAGGTCGTCAGAGAGTATCAGCAGCTTTGCTGTGCTGAAGGTGTTGACTTGCTCGGCATCGAGCCGCGCGGCCGTCACTACGCTCTTCCTTTCGAGAGAGGGTTCCTCATCGCGGCCGCCACCCCCTCCGATCACCGCGCGCGCCATAACCTTCGCGCCATGATCCGCCGCTTGCACGCTTGAAGGACAAGACCATGAACATGCCCGCCCTCACCCCTGAGATGATGACGGCCGATGATCGCCGCGAGACCTGGTTTCAGCGCGAGCTGGCCGGCTACTTCAGTAGCGAAAACGCCGATTACAAGGAGAACTGGGACTATGGTCCTGAGATTCTCGCCCTTCTGGCCTCGCGTTTCCGCGCGATCGAGATGATCCTCGGCGCCGAGGAAGTCGCGCCGCATCTGTTTGCAATGCTGCACGGCCCCGATGTCGAGGGTGAGGCCTGGCGCGAGGCGTTCGAAACCTATGACCCGGTTCTGACGCCGCACTGGACGGGCACGAAGCTGATTGACAACGCGGGCATCTACGGCCTGTACGGTGTGCTTCCTGCAGACGTCCCGTTCGATGCCCGCAAGCCCTGGGTTGATGCGCTGGCTCAGCAGCTTGACCAGTTTCGGCAGGTGGCTAACCCGGAACCGCAGGGCGTGATCGCCCGGATCATCAATCTCGCCCTCTCGCGCCACGCCATCGACACCGGTGCGGGCGAGGTCGACCTGCAGTCGCTCGCCCTGTTCGGTGGCGTCACCGAAGGCCGGATCCGGAACATCCTCTCCAGCGGGGATGGCGGTCTGGAAAAGGTCGGCCAGCGGGTGACGGCCGTCAGCGCAGCCGCGTGGCTGAAGGGTCGGAAGGAATTCTTTGCCTCGATCTGGCAGCAGCCCGATGAGGTGGTGCCCGAAGCGCCGAGCCCGGATTTCTCGGACGAGGTGGTCTTCGTCCCCGTCGCCGCAGACGGTAGCCACTTCCATCCCGGTCTCGCGCGCGGCGGCAAGTTCATGATCGGCGCCAAGGGCGAGGAGGTTCAGTATCCGTCCTTCGACGAGGCGCTGTCTGCCCTGCAGAAGATGGCCACGCCGCGCTGGCGCCGTCCGAATGAGGCGGGCAACTGGGGCATTGTCTCGGGGCGCGACTGGAAGCGTATCGAGCGCCGCCAGCTGATGTCGATGTGATCCGGAGTATGATGATGCGTTTCTCTGCCGAAGACCTTTTGTCCGCCCTTCTGGAAGCGACGCCCCGCCCGACCGCTCAGGCGCCGCGCGATGCCAGCGGCCTGTACGGCCTCGTCGATCACCATGGTGATCTTCGCTACATCGGCTCGACCAGTTCCGCCGCTGAGACCCTTTACAAGCGGATCCACCAGCGCCATCGCACCGGATCCGAGAACACGAGCCACTACTTCTCGGCCATGTACAACACCGGCCGGATGTGGCGCGACCGGAAGGATGCGCTGACCAAGGCGGATGGCGACATCGCCAAGGCGTTGCGGAACGAGTTCGTCGTCGATCACTGCCGCGCGGTCTGGCTTCCCTTGCCCGACACGGAGGACATCGCCCGGCTGGAGGCCGAGGTGCTTTGCCTCGCGCCCGACGACGCCATCGCGTGGAATCGGCGCCGGATGCAAGCCTATGACGAGCCAGTCGATCTGGTCGAGGCTACGCTGCGCCGCCTTGGCTGGGGTGCCCGCGAAAAGGCGGCCATCGAACGGCAGCGTCTCCGTTTTCTGACCTCGACTTCGGGTTCCATCACGGTGCGGACACCGAAGGCCATGCCGAAGCGTCAGGTCCGTGTCACGCCCTTTCCCAAGGGCGCGTTTCGCTTCTTCGCACTGGATGTCGAGACCGCGAACCATGACCGTGGCAGCATCTGCCAGATCGGTGTCGCCTGTGTGCGCCCCGACAATTCCATCGAGACCTGGGTGACCTATGTCGATCCGCAGGTGGATCGCTGGGTGTTCACGTATCTCCATGGAATCAGTGCCCGCACGGTGCAGGGCGCCCCGACCTTTGCCGAGGTGCTGCCGGTCCTGCGGGATGCGCTGAACGGCGCGACGGTCTATCAGCACTCCGGCTTTGACCGCAGCGCCATTGCCGCCGCCTGTGGCAACTGCGGCCTGCCCGTCCCGGCGTGGGACTGGCGCGACAGCGTCCATGTCGCCCGCGCTGCCTGGCCCGAGTTGCGGGGCAACGGCGGCCATGGCCTTGCGAGCCTCAAGCAGCACCTTGGCCTTGTGTTCGACCATCACGACGCAGGCGAAGATGCCCGCGCAGCGGCAGAGGTTGTCCTGCGCGCCGAGGGCGTTCAGCCTGTTCGCAAGCGGCCTCCGGTTCCGACGGGCCGGATTGCGATTGTGGACGACGAGGATTTTGACCTGATCGAGGATGCCGGCGACACCGTGATGGTTGTCCGCGAACCGGTGGCCGCACCAATGCTTCCAAATGCCATCCCGCGCCAGCACGCTGCGCGCCACATCGGCACGACCGAAATCACGCAGGGCAACATCGACAACAACCACATCTACCTCAGGAGCTTCTTTGAGAAGTTCCCGGCTGATGCGATCGGCGGATCGAACCGTGCTTCGGCCGCCCAGCGTGAAATTGCCGTCGATTGGGGCGGTGGTACTGTGGTCATGACCGACCTCGATGGTGCCAAGCGGTTCTTCCGCAAGCGTGGCTGGATCCGGGAGTTTTTCGAGCGGCATGGTGCGCGCGCCGGAGATATGGTGACGGTCGAGGAAGTGGCACCCTACAGCTATCGTGTGGCGCTCCAGCAGCGTTTTTCCTAGGAATGGATGCCAGGCTGCGGGATTCCGGCCCGAGGCGGAATCCTGCGGCTATGTTCCAGGTAATCACGTGAGTGAGGGGCGATGGCTGAACGCAATGACATTTCCGGCCTTCTGGCCTTTATCGGCCGGGAAGGCGACTGGCGCGACCGGCTGCAGGATGTAGTCGCCGAACACCTGATGCCCGCGCTGGAGGAATTCGAGATCGACCATGACGGCTTGACCGATCTGCTGGGCGATCAGTGGGCTGGCGTCCTCTGGGGTTGCGGGTTCGAGGACTTCCTTGGCCAGCGGTATGAGGACGGCAACATCGTCGATCTCTATCTGAAGCGGCGCGGCTGGAAGGAGACAGCCTTGAACCGGGCCTATTTCAGCGCGCTACGGGATGCGCCCGTCAGTCTATACGAAGTCAGCGATGTCCAGCCCGGCACGTCGATGGTGCTGCGCGATATGTTGTCGGATGCCCCACCAGTCACTGTGCGCGAGAAATCCGCCACGCGCACGCTGAAGCAATGGGACCGTATTGCCGTGCGGGTGGTGCCCGAACGCGATCACCATGTCATCTCCGGCGCGCTGTTACCCTTCCGCCCCGAAGCGGTGGATTTCCTGTTTGCCGGGTTGCGAGATGCCCTGAAGCTGAAGAAGCGGGATGCGCTGCGGCTCACTCGCGACCAGCTTCTGGGCTGCGCGCCCATCTTCACCTCCGCCTGGCTATTCATCGAGATCGACCGCGCCCTCACTTCGTCTGAGCCGCAGTTCACGAATTCGGACGGGGATGATGTGCTGTTCCACGACCTGCGCTACTCGCTTGCCAGCGGCGTCACGCAGAAGGCGGCGGCCGAGCGGCTTGACCGGGTGAAGGGCTTCCTGCCCGAGGGGCCGAAGTTCTGGAACTGGCTGGCAGCACGCAAGGGGCGCGGTGGCAAGGCAGGCAGCGGCATCATGCTCGACACGCAGATGGAGGGGGCCACCGTTCTGGGCTCTGTGGAGCTGAAGGGCAAGATGCTGCTCGTGACCGTCAACTCGGCCGAGCGGGCGGCCAAGGTCCAGACGTTGATCAGCGCGGCCGCCGGGGATCTGCTGAAGGCACCGTTGACCACGATCCGGACGGTGGAGCAGATGCGGGCTGACCAACGGCGTGCCGGGCCACGCGAGTCGGCCGACGATGTCCCGTCAGAAATCGCTCGCCACCTCATGCGGGATCACCTCGACAAGCACTACCGCGAAACGCTCGATGCGCCGATCCCGGCGCTCGGCGGCAAGTCACCGCGCCAGGCTGTCCGGACGACGGCGGGGCGTGAGAAGGTTATCGACTGGCTGAAGTACCTCGAAAACCGCAGTGCTGGGCGTGGGGAGGGTCCGATTGCCGAGTATGATTTCTCCTGGATGTGGGCCGAGCTCGGGCTGGAGAGCTTCCGGAGGTGATCTCTCGGTGCTGGAGGAGCGATGATAACGGAGCAGCAGCGGTGCCGGGCTACATCAACACCACATCAACCCGCGAAAGCACGTTTCGCCCTGGTTTTGCAGGCGAATCCGTGCGAGTGCTGATGTATGTGGGGATGAAAATCGAGCCAGAACAAAGGCTTGCGGCGCAAGCAATTGGTTTTCCTAAGTTATTGGAATCGCTCGACTTTGGGCTCATAACCTGAAGGTCGCAGGTTCAAATCCTGCCCCCGCAACCAAATTACTTCGCGTTTCCAAACGCTTAAGCGCCGCCCTCCAGGGCGGCGTTTGTGTTTGCGCCCACCGTGGAAGCACTGTGGAAGCAAGAGGGCGCGAAGTCCTTCATATCGCTTCGTAAATCGGTGTCTTCGATGTCCTTTGCTTCCAGTTCCGCTCGATAGGGATCATCGCATCGATTCCGGCCGGAATCCCGCTGCCAAAGGCGAACTCTCGAACGTCGACCGCGACGACATCCAGTACCGGCCGCTCTTCGGTCATGAGCACGAACTCGGTGATCCCGATGGACAAACGCAAGGACGCTCAGTGCGCTCTAGGGTCAGGACCCATTGATCTTCCGGATGCGGCCTGATTCACGCTCCGCAAGGAGACTGGATCATGAGCAACCTTTTCTGGCTGACCGAGGCGCAGATGGC